>CAMDRY010000180.1 GCA_945906975.1 Bordetella parapertussis
TCTCCTGTCATTGCGAGGCGCGAAGCGACGAAGCAATCTCTTCGCCGCCGCGCAGACAATCGCCCGTCGACGAGATTGCTTCGCTCGCAATGACAAGGTAGTGGGTTTTCAGCGAAGGGCTGCGACCGGCGCCACCGCCGCCAACGCGGTGACGCTGCGCATGCGGCCTATCAGTTCCCGGCAGTAGGGCGTTTCCGGCCATCTCTCTTGTCATTGCGAGGAGTGCAGCGACGAAGCAATCTCGCCGCCGCCGCGCAGGCAATCTTGTCGCCGCCGCGCAGACAATCGCCCTTCGATGAGATTGCTTCGCTGCGCTCGCAATGACAAGGTAGTGGGTTTTCAGCGAAGGGCTGCGCCCGGTTCCACCGCCGCCAACGCGGTGATGCTGCGCATGCGGTCTATCTGTTCCCGCCAGCAGGGCGTTTCCGGCCATCTCTCTTGTCATTGCGAGGAGTGCAGCGACGAAGCAATCTCGTCGCCGCCGCGCAGGCAATCGCCCATCGATGAGATTGCTTCGCTGCGCAACTGTCCCGGCTGCCAGCCCGAGTAAGCAATGTAGAAGCAGATTTTTGCCGGCGGCTTGGCCATCAATGCCTCGACCGCTTCCGGATGCAGAGCGAGGTTTACGCCCTTTAGTTGCGCCGTGGCGCCGGCTATTCCATTTTCTGCGGCGACTGCGGCGGCTGCTCGCGGCGGATGGTAAACAGCCCGGGCGTGTCGGTATTGACATTGATACGCGCCCAGCCGACCCGCGGTGAGCCGTCCACTTCAAGTCGCAGCAGATTTTCTATTGAGCTTGCGTCTGCCGGGTTCTTCACCGGCCGGTCGACCTGGAAACTGTGCGTGTCGCCGTGGATGAACAGCAACGGCTTTTTCAGCCAAAGCGCGTGGGTGGCGAGCACCTTGCGCAGCGATTCAAATCCGTCGGGCACGCCCGGCGGGCGTTTCCAAGTGCCCTCAAAATCGGGATTGGCCTGAATCAGCACAACCAGCGCGGCAACGTCCTGCCGTTCGGCTTTTTTTACGGCCTGGTCAAGCCACTCGAAGTTGGCATCCATGCGCCGCCTGTGCTCGGCGTCCATTTGCGCGTTGCGCCCGAGGTTGTTGTTGCTGCCAGGAACGTTCAGCCCTACGAACATCACGTTTTTTATTTTCCAACGCACGTTTTCGGCGTATTCGCTATAACGGCTATCCGATTCGGATTGGCGCTCGAGTTTTGCGCCATGTCGGCCCAGTCCTGCGTCTCCTGTGGCAAATAACTGGCGGATACGGCCCAGCCGTTCCATCGGGTCCATGCCGCCGCGGTGGCAGTCTGTCCAATCGTTGTCTCCGGGCACGAGAATGAATGGATGGGTGAAGCCCTGGAACAAGGCTTTACGTTGTTCGAAAATAGCATCGGTGCAGCGGCCATTGCCGATAATGATATCGCCGACGTGGACGACAAATGCCAAGTCCTCGCCGTTCATCGCCTGGATCATCGGGCGCAGCAAAGCCTCTTCGCGCGCATCGTAGGGCGTGTCGCCGATGACGGCAAAATTCCAGCCGCCGGGCGGGATCGGTGGTTGCACGCTGCAGGCGCAAAGTACGACTGCAAGAAGGGAGGCGAGAAAACGACGCATGGATGCTTTCGTATCAGGAATTCTGGAATAAGCGAGGGTGGCGATGGGGTGACCGGGCAGCTTAGAGTCGCTTCAGACGGTACAGTAGTTCGAGTGCTTCGCGCGGACTGAGTTCGTCCGGGTTGACTGTGTCGAGCAGCGCACGGGCGGCATCGACCTCTGGTTCAGGCTCGGGCGCGGCCTGCCCCGGCGAGAACAGGTCGGGCTGGCCGCCGCGTGACAAACTGTCGTTCTCAAGCAGTTGCAGGTACTTGCGCGCGCTTTTGATCACCGGTTTGGGCACGCCTGCGAGCGCCGCGACTTGGAGGCCGTAACTGCGGCTCGCCGGTCCTTCTTCGACGGCGTGCAGGAAAACGATGGAATCCTTGTGCTCGACCGCATCAAGGTGCACGTTAATCGCCTGCTTGTACTCAAGAGAGAGACGGGTCAGCTCAAAGTAATGGGTGGCGAACAAGGTATAGGCGCGGCTTTTTTCGAGCAGGTGGCGGGCGATGGCCCAGGCCAGCGCAAGGCCGTCAAAGGTGGAGGTGCCGCGGCCGACCTCGTCCATCAACACCAGGCTTTTGTCGGTGGCGTTGTGCAGGATGTTGGCCGACTCGGTCATCTCGACCATGAAGGTGGAACGCCCGCCAGCGAGGTCATCGGATGCGCCGATACGGGTAAATATCTGGTCAATGGGGCCGATGCTGGCCGACTTCGCCGGGACACAGGCGCCAACATGGGCCAGCAGCACGATCAAGGCAACCTGGCGCATGTAGGTTGATTTCCCGCCCATGTTCGGGCCGGTGATGAGCAGCAGTTGCCTTGACGGGGATAGTTGGCAATCGTTGGGGATGAAAGTCTCGATCTGTCCCTCGACCACCGGGTGTCTTCCGGATTCAATCGAGATTTGCGGCTCTTCGGTGAACCGTGGCCGGCAGTGTCCGCGGCGCGCCGCGATCGCGGCGAAGCAGGCCAGCACATCAAGTTGGGCCAGTGCCCGGCCGGTACGTTGCAGCATCGGCACATGCGGCAGCAGTCTGGAGAGCAAATCGTCGTAGAGGGATTTTTCCAGAGCGAGGGCGCGATCACGCGCCGACAAGGCCTTGTCCTCGAAGGTCTTGAGTTCCGGCGTTATGTAGCGCTCAGCGTTCTTGAGGGTCTGCCGGCGGCGGTAGTCGTCGGGAACCTTTTCAGATTGCGCGTTGGTGACTTCGATGTAAAAGCCGTGCACCCGGTTGTATTCGACACGAAGATTGGAAATGCCGGTGCGTTCCCGCTCCCGCAGTTCGAGTTTGGCGAGAAAATCCCCCGAGTGCGTTTGAAGCGCGCGCAATTCGTCGAGATCGGCCGAGTAGCCGTCGGCGATCACACCGCCCTCTCTGAGCAGTACGGACGGCTCTTCGAGCACCGCGCGTTGCAGCAGATCAAGGCATGGCAGGGGCACGGCAAGGTCCTTGCGAAGCGCATCGAGTACGCCGGCCGGCCCCGCAGGCAGTGATCCGGGGATTTCGTGCAGCAACGCGAGGCTCGTTCGCAGTGACGAGAGGTCGCGCGGTCGCGCCGTCTGCAGCGCGATGCGTCCGGTAATGCGTTCGACATCGGCAAAACGCCGGAGCAGCGCATGTACGGCAGCGTGTGTCGGCGTATCGCCTCCGAGTGCACTCACTGCATCCTGGCGTCCGTTCAATATGCCGCGTTCACGCAGTGGGTGGTGCAGCCAATGGCGGAGCAGGCGGCTGCCCATGCCGGTCGCGCATTCATCGAGCACGGAAAACAGCGTCGGGGAGGGCTCGCCGCGAAGCGTTTCAGTCAGTTCCAGATTGCGTCGCGTGGCGGCATCGAGACGCACGTATTCGCTGATGTGCTCCGGAATGATAGCGGTGACGTGAACCAGTGCCTGGCCCTGGGTTTTTTTCGCGTATTCGAGCAAGGCTCCGGCCGCAGCGATACCCGGACGGAAGTCCTCGCAACCATAGCCGTCGAGGCTGCTGGCACCCAGTTGCGCCAGTACTAACTTGCGTGCCGCCTCGAATTCGAAATGCCAGGCTTGCAGGCGCGTCACGGTGAATCCGGACATTTCCGCCGACCCGGCATCGGCTGCGAGGATCTCCGCCGGTCCGATGCGGCGCAGTTCTGCGGCCAGAAGTTGCGGCGCAACTTCGGTGACGCGCAGTTCACCGCTGGCCAGGTTGAGCCAGGCGAGGCCTACCGCGGCACTTTCCGCGGACAGGGCGAGCAGGACATTGTCTGTTTTGTCATCAAGCAGGGCCGAGTCGGTGAGCGTGCCGGGCGTGACGATACGCGTTACGCGCCGCTCGACCGGGCCTTTTGATGTGGCCGGATCGCCAATTTGCTCACAGATGGCGACAGACTCGCCGAGCTTGACCAGCTTGGCGAGGTATTGTTCGGCCGAATGCCATGGAATTCCGGCCATGCTGATGGGAACGCCGGCTGACTGCCCGCGTGACGTGAGCGTGATGTCGAGCAGTCGCGCGGCCTTTTCGGCGTCTTCGAAAAACATCTCGTAAAAGTCACCCATGCGATAAAACAGCAGGATGTCCGGATGCTGCGCCTTCAGGCCCAAGTATTGGACCATCATCGGGGTGTGTGCGGGTGCTGTAGTGGGCGACGCGGGCTTCATGGAGGGGGCTTTGCTGCGATGGTCGGCCAAGATTTATTTAATTGATGGTGCTGCTGATTTCCACTTTCAAGCCGCGTGCGCGCGGCGCCATTTCTGACGTGACGCCTTCCAGATCACCCTTTTGCGGGGCGGGATTGCCTGACCTGGACACGCGTGCGACGACGACAACCTTGTCAAATGCCGATAGTTTCATCGTCGGACTCATCGCGCTTGAATCGTCCAGGGAGAATTGCACCGGCAATTGCCGCACCGTACTGCGCATGATGGCCAGCGGCATGCGCGGGCCGGAGGTGGCTCTGGCGTATATGAAAACGGTGTCGTCCGGGTTTGCTTTTGATTTGAGCGCAGGGGCAAGACTGACCGTTCCCTGCAGCGACGCCGCCCCGGTTTGGGCGGCATCGTCCTTTGCGCTGGGTTGAGGCGTACGGCCTTTCTTTGTTGGGGTGTTTTGCAGTTGCATCTTGGCGTCGCTGATGATGCCGCGCACCGATTCGGCAAACGGATCCTCCGCCGGCACTTTGGGCAGGATAGCCTCCCACAGTGCGATGGCCTTGCGATAGTCCGCGTTTTGGTAGGCGATGGTTCCGGCCAGCGTGAGCGCCTTGACGTTGCCGCTGTCGGCCGTGAGCGCGCGGGTGATAAGCGCCTCGGGCTCACCTTTGAGGTTGCGGCCATTTGCCATGCCAAGCGCATCAGCATAATCGGCGAGAAGCTGGGCGTCGGCGGGGCGCTGCGCGGCGGCTTGGGAGAACGCATTCGCAGAGTCCTGAAAGCGACCCATGGCGGCGTAAGAGCGCCCCAGCATGATCCAGCCATCGGTATCACCGGCATTGGTTTTGAGGCGCTCTGCCAGTTTTGTGACCATGGCTTCGATTTGTTCGGATGTCACCGCCTGCTGGCCTTCATCCGGGGCAGGCGAAAGCGCCTGTGGCGCACCCAGCAGGATATACAAGCCAACCGCGGCGAGCGGCAGCAGGATCCCAAGGATCGATGCCGTGATGCTGGCGCGCCGCGCCGGCGCGGTCGCTTCGCTCACGCGTGGTGAATTCGGGGTTTCTTCTGCTTCGTCCAGGGCACGGCGCTCGATGGCGGCGCGTGACGCCGCCCACTGCGCTTGGGTGATGGCCTCACGGCCCAGTTCGGCGTCAATTTCCGCGAGTTGGTCTTGGTACACCGTTGCGTTGCGTGCGGATGCGGGCGCGCTGGTGCCCGGCAGGGTTTTGCGCGAAAGCAGCGGCGTTATCAGGAACAGTAGGGCCACGACTATCAGGAAAATACAAATGCTTACAAAGAGGCTCATGCCTGTGTTCTTCCGGGTGCATCTTCGAGCAGTTCTTTCGCGCGCGCACGCTCGGCATCCGTCAGCTCTGTGGGGCTGTGCAATAGCGCATTACGGCGCCGCCGGATGTTGAGGAGCAAGAACACGACTGCGCCAAAGAGCAAGGCGAAGGGGCCAAACCACAAAAGCAGCGTGCTGGCCTTGACTGGGGGCCGGTACAAGACGAAGTCCCCATAACGCGCGACCATGTAGTCGAGAATCTCAGCGTCGCTTTTGCCGGCAGCGAGTTGTTCGCGGATCTGGTTTTTCAGGTCGATGGCCAACCCGGCATGCGATTCGGCGATGGTTTGATTTTGGCAAACGAGGCAACGAAGTTCCTCGGACAGGGCCATCACGCGCTTTTCCATGGCCGGGTCGGCGACAAGGCGGGCGGCTTCCTTTGCCATTGCCGCAAACGACAGGGCCAGGCACAAGGCGAAGATCAGCTTACGCATTGGCTTCAAGTTCCTTTATGAGCGGCAAGATTTTTTTCTGCAGGATTTCCGGGGTCAGAATGCCGATTTGCTTGTAGCGGATGATGCCCTGTTTGTCGATGATGAAGGTTTCGGGCACGCCATATACGCCGTAGTCGATGCCCAGCCGTCCGTCACGGTCGAAAACCGACAGTGTGTAGGGGTTGCCGAACTGTGCGAGCCAGCGCAAACCATCGGCCCGCTCGTCCTTGTAATTGAGACCCAGAATCGGCACCACGCCGCTTTTGGCAAAATTGACCAACAGCGGATGCTCCTCGCGGCAAGACACGCACCAGGAGGCCCAGACGTTGACCATCCACACCTTGCCCAGCATGTCCTTGTGGCTGAACGATTTGGCCTTGCCGCTTTCATCGAGCTGGGGAAGATCAAATTGCGGCGCGGGCTTGCCGATTAGCGGGGACGGAACTTCGCGTGGATTGAGTTTGAGGCCCACCCCCAACAGAATGAGCAGCAGGAGAAAAAGGAGCAGCGGGATGAGAAAGCGTGCTTTGACCATTAGGTGTCCATTAACTAGTGTAGTGCGTCAAACAGATTGCAACTTATTGAGTCGTGCCCGCGCTTTGACGACCTTCGCGAGGATGTCCGAGGC
>CAMDRY010000181.1 GCA_945906975.1 Bordetella parapertussis
GATTCAGCAGGCTGCCCTCGGGGGCCGTCACGGTGAAGGGCCGCATCATGCCCTCGTTGTTGGGCACACCGGGGTTGATCGCGCATTTCAGCGGGTAGACGGTGAAGGCGTTGGTATAGACCCAGGGGCAATTGATGGCGCGCCCTATCTGCATCGACGATCCGGCGTAATCCATGGCAATGCTGTCGCCTGAGATCGTCAGTTTTGCGGCGATCTTGAGCGGGGAGTCATAGCCGTCGATCTGGTACTCGTAGCGGAAAACGCCGTCCGGAATGGCCGCAATGCTCGCGCGCATCGCGCTTTCCGAAAAATCGTGGATCGCTTCGGCTAGATCGTCGAGGCCGTCGAGGCCGGTCTCCTCCAGAAAGGCGTTGACCCTCTCGCCGGCGACGGCGCATGAGGCGATCATCGCGTGCACGTCGCCGATGACCAGGTGGGGAACGCGGACATTGCGTTCGATGAAGGCAAACACGTCCTTGTTGGGCTTGCCGGCGCGCATCAGCTTGCAGATCGGAATTTGCAGTCCGTCCTCGTAGATTTCGCGATTCTCGGCTGACCACCGCCCGCCCATGTCCGATGGGTGGGCGACGACGCCGGAGTAGGCGACGAGTTTGCCCGCCTTGCTGAAAATGGGCATCACCATGCTGATGTCCTGCAGGTGCCCGCTGCCCATCCACGGGTCGTTGGTGATGACGACGTCGCCCGGGTGCCAGCCTTCCTCCTTCATCGCCTGCTGGAAATGCCGCATGGTGTTCGGCAGCGTGCCTATGAAGGATGGCACGCTCGTGGTGGACTGCGCGAGCGATCTGCCGCGGCCGTCAAACAGCACGACGGCATAGTCTTCGGCCTCCCGAATGACCGGCGAGAACGCGGTGCGCACCAGTGCGGCGGCAGCTTCGTCGACGAAGGAGATCAGCCTGCTCCAGGAGATTTCAAAGAAAATCGGGTCTTTGATGCGCGCGCTTGTCATTTCAATCCGGTCATGTCAGTCCGCCCTAAGCGTGATGTGCAGGTTGCCGAAACGATCGACCGAGCAGTGCTGCCCGGGCGCCACCAGGGCGGAGAATTCCGACGATTGGACAATGGCCGGACCGTCGAGGCGGTGTCCCGCGCGCAATTCAACGTGGCGGTAGATCCGTGTTTCGATGAAACCGCGCTTGGGAAAATAAACAGGACGCGCCTTGTACGCCTCGGCCGTGGTGCCGGCCGCCGACTCGATGGGCAGAAAGTCAAAGGGACCGCCAAGCGCAACAGCCCGCACACGCAGGCTCACAAACTGGATCGGCGCACCGTCGATGTGGCGCCCGTAGAGCCGGTCATAGGCGGCGTTGAAGGCGGCGGTCACGGCTGCGCCATCGAGCGGCTTGGCCTGCAGGTCGTGACCGAACCGGACGGTGATTTCGCTGCCCTGTCCGCGGTAACGCATGTCGGCGCTGCTGTGGATGCGGATGTCTTTGGTCGGAACGTCGGTCAGCTGGGCGCGGGCTTCTTCGGCGAGCTTTTCGTAGCTTGCCGCAAGCTGCGCCCAGTTGGCACCGGCGACATCCATGACAGCACTGTGCACGACATCGAAGGACAGCGGTGCCGCGAGCAGACCGACCGCCGACATTACGCCCGCATTGCGCGGAACGATCACCGTCGCAACGCCAAGCTTGGCGGCTACCGCCTGTGCATGCGTCGGGCCGGCGCCACCGAACGCTATGAAGGTGAAACGGCCCGGATCCTTGCCGCGTTCCACCAGGTGGATGCGCCCGGCGGTGGCCATGTTCTCATTGGCGATTTCGTGGATTCCCCAGGCCGCTTCCATTGCCGGCAGGCGCAGTTTTTCCGCCAGCCGAGCGATCGCGCCGTCCGCTGCAGCGCGGTCGAGCTTCATGTCACCGCCGGCGAAATCATCGGCGTCGAGGTAGCCGAGCACGAGATCGGAATCGGTGACGGTTGCCTCGCTGCCGCCCCGGCCGTAGCAGGCCGGTCCGGGGACGGACGCTGCGCTGCGCGGGCCCACCTTGAGCAGTCCATACTGGTCGACCCAGGCAATGCTGCCGCCACCCGCCCCGATTTCTATGAGTTCGACGGTGGGCGATTTGACGATGAGGCCGCTGCCTTTCTTGAAGCGGTGCAGCCGGGCCACCTCGAGCTGGTTCGACAGGGTGACTGTGCCGTCTTCCACCAGACCCACTTTTGCTGTCGTGCCGCCCATGTCAAATGACACCAGGCTTTCGATGCCGATCGCGCTTCCGAGGGCGCGCGCCGCTTCGACTCCCGCCGCAGGCCCGGACTCAAGTATTTTTACCGGCAGGCGTGACGCGACTTCCCCCGTCGTCAGGCCGCCGCTGGAGAGCATGACGTTGAAGCGTCCTGAAAAACCTTTTGTGCGCAGTCCCTGCTCAAGTCGTTTCAGGTAGTCCCTGGTACGCGGCTGGGTGTAGGCGTTGGCGACAGTCGTGGAAGTGCGCTCGTATTCGCGGATTTCCGGTTGTACCGCAGACGACAGCGAACAGGCGAGCTGTGGGAACTCCGCGGCAATCAGTTCGCCGACGGCGCGCTCGTGCGCGTCGTTGACATAGGAATGGATGAAGCAGACCGCGATCGCGGTTGCCCCCTTGGCCGCGAGTGCGGCTACTGCCGTGCGCGCGGCGGCAAGATCGACCTCGGTCAGTACCGCGCCGTCGGCGCCGATGCGCCCGGGTACTTCGCCGCGCAGCTCGCGCGGCACCAGCGGCGTGGGCAGGTCGATGCCAAGGTCGTAAATGTCGTAGCGCGTTTCCGTCGCCATTTCGATGATGTCGCGAAAGCCTTCGGTCATCAGCAGCCCGGTCACGGCACCGTTGCGCTCGATGAGCGTGTTGGTTACCAGCGTCGTCGCGTGGATGAAGTGGCTCATCGCGGCCATCTGCCGGGTGTGGCGTTCCAGCAGGGTGGTGCCTGCCTCAAGAATGGCGCGGCTCGGATCCTCGGGGGTGGTTAGCGTCTTGGCCGTAAATAGAGTGCCGCTCGCATCGTCGTGCAGGACAAGATCGGTAAACGTTCCACCCACGTCGGCGGTAAGTCGGTAGGGCGGTGTCAGACTCAACGAGTGTCTCCGATGGAATGCGATGGCTGAGGCAAGCCCGGACCGGGGGCAATGCTGCTGCCTGTGCGCCTATAAAAATTCATATTCGATGAAAAAGTATGTGCTGTCAACACATAATTTTTGGCCGCCGCGAACGCACTTTCCCGGTCGACGGCTGTCGCGCCATGGACGACCACCATGGACGACCACCAGGGCCGGTGCCCGGTTGTTACGAGGACCTTTTTATTTTTCCATTGGGCGGCTTAACCCGCTTGCGCGGTGGAATCGCGCAAAGCAAAAAGCTTCTGGCTGCGAAGATTCCAGCCGCTCAGGCGGCCATTGGCGGCAGGCGCTTGTGCCAGTCGCTTATGCGCTGGTAGGCGTCGCCGGCGCGCAATAGCAGAGCTTCGGTAAAGGGTTTGCCGACGAGCTGAAAACCGAGCGGCAGGCCGTTGGCAAAACCGCAGGGCAGACTGAGCGAAGGCAGGCCAAGGTAGTTGATGCCGCGCGTGCAGTGTGTAAGGACGCCGATCTTTGCCGCTACGGCGGCCGGGTCGCCGGCTGTGGTTTCCATGATGGAGGGCACTGGCACCGATATGGCGGGCAGGTGCAGCAGGTCGGCGCCCTTCATGGTGCTGGCGATGTATTCGGCGGCGATCTTGGCGCGCAGCGAGAGGGCTTCGGTGTAGCGTGTCGCCGGGTAATACAGGCCCGGCTCGATACGGCTGCGCACCTGGTCGGCATAGTCCTGCGGCCGGGTGGCCAGCCAGTTGCGGTGCATGCTCGCGGCTTCAACCGCCATGACCACGATCATCAGCGCGTTGACCAGGGCCATGTCCGCTGTCGTCGTGGTGACGATTTTTGCGCCCAGGTCGCGCATCGCCTCGATTGATGTGTCGAGCGCCTTTTTCACCTCGGGTGTGACGTGATCGTAATAATAATTTCCGGGCACGGCGATGGTCAGGTTTTTCAGGTGACCGCTCAATTGGGATTCGTAGTCGGGCACCGCTATGGCCGAGGCGGTCGGGTCCGCGGCGTCTGCGCCGGCGATGACCTGCATGATGCGGGCGCAGTCGCGCGCAGTCTGCGCCAGCGGTCCGACGCAATCGAGCGACCATGACAGCGCCATGGCGTTGGCGCGACTGACGCGCGACCAGGTCGGCTTGAGGCCGGTAACGCCGCACATCGCGGCGGGGTGGCGGATGGAGCCGCCGGTATCGGAACCGAGTGACGCGGTGACCAGCCTGGCCGCCACGGCGATACCCGAACCGCTGGAGGAGCCGCCAGTCACATGATCGGGGTTCCACGGATTGCGCGCGTGGCCGTAGGGTTCGTTGTAGCCGGTGGGCGAGAGTGCGAACTCAGCCATGTGCAGCGTGCCCAGATCGAGTGCGCCGGCGGCGTCGAGGCGCTTGAGTACGGTGGCGGTGGCGCCGGGCACAAAACCCTGGCGGATATTCGAACCGCCTGAACAGGGGCGTCCGGCGCGGTAGTACAAGTCTTTGTGGGCTAGCGGCACGCCGTGCAGCGGTCCGATGCGCTTGCCCGCCGCGCGCCAGGCATCCGCCGCATCGGCCGCTTCGAGCGCTTTGTCCTCTTCCAGCAGCACCACGGCATTGAGTTTGGTGCCGATGTTTTTCAGGCGCGACAGGCTTGACTCGGTGGCGGCGCGCGAGGTGGTCTCGCCCCTGGCGATGGCGTTGGCCAGTTCGCTTAGTGACAAGGTGTGCAAGGCGGCGCTCACGGCTTGCGCCCTTCCAGCCAGGCGACAAAATCGCCCGGGCTGTCGTCCATGACAAGGCGTTCACGCGCCGCCTGCGCGACGATGGCGTTGTTGGCCTCCACCAGCGGGCGGGTGCGTGCGACCCGGTCGGCCGGCAGCTCGAATTGCTGCAGCGCCGAGGCGAGTTCGCCCATTGCGGTGTCCTGAATCGGTTTGGTCATGATCAGCTTCCGGGAATGATGCCCGGCGGCAGGGCCAGGCAGTGATTGGCGATGTCGCCGGGTTTGGTCCACCACACGCGTGAGGCGAGTGGATGGCGCAGGCAGTGTTGCAGCGCTCGGCGCAGCGCGCGAACGCGAAAAGGCTGGCCGAATACATACGGATGAACGGACACATTCATCACCAGCGGATGCCGGGCGCTTTGCCCGATCATTTCATCAAACTGAGCGACGAGCATGTCGCAGAACACCGCGGCGCTCCATTTGCGGTGGATGATGGCCTGTGCATCGTCGGTCTCGACCGGGTAGGGCACAACCAGCATGGGGCCGGTGCGGGTGCGCAGCCACACCGGCTGGTCGTCCATGGGCCAGTCCATCAGGTAGGTGTAGCCGATTTCTTTGAGCAGGTCCGGGGTGTGCGCGGTTTCGTAGGCGCCGGCGCCCATCCAGCCACGGGGAGGGCGGCCCTCGTGCTTTGTGATGGTGTCGGTGACCTCACGCAGCAAGCGTTCTTCGTCGGGCTGCCACAGGCCGCGCAGGTTCTCGGCGTTGCTGCGGCCGTGGGCAATCAGTTCGTCGCCGCGCTTGCGTATGGCGTCGGTGATCTGCGGGGCGTAGTCGTAGATCAGGCTGTTGGTGGTGTGTCCTGCGGGCAGCTTGAGCTCGTCCAGCAGGTCGAACAGGCGCCAGATGCCGATGCGGTTGCCGTAGTCGCGCCAGGAATAATTACGATGCGTTTGTGGCTCGCCGGTCTTGGCCGGGTCATGGCCCATGCCGGTGCCAAAGGCGAACCATTCGATATTGGTCGTTACGGTGAAGGCGAGGCGTTTGCCCTCCGGCCACGAGTAATCCCTGCGCTCGGGCAGCGGAATGAAGTCGTAACGGTCATGCTGGGGTAAAAGGGGATTCATGCGCTGCGGATGGCCAGACTAATACGCGCGAGCCGTAAGGGGCCGTCGGTTCATTGTGCCATCGCTCCCTCTTTGGGCCGCAGTTCGCTGTTCATTACCGCGGCGCGTAGCCCCACAGATCGAGCAGCAGGCTGGCCCCGGGCACGAACATCGTCGGTGCTACAGCGATGGCGCTGAAGGGCAGTCCGGTATCGCGCAGTTCGCGGTCCCAAGCCTGGTGCGCCGCGTGAAAGTCGGTGAGGTCGGTGTGAAAATGCAGCGCACGAACGACATTGGACAAGTCGGTGCCGGCGGCGGCGAATATGCTTTCAGCTTTAGCCAGAATGTCGGTCATTTGCGCGCGCGCGCTGTCATGAAAGTAGGGGGCGGACGCCTGCACTTGGGCGCAGGGTACGAGGCCCGCCTTGTCCACGGCCATTAACCCGGAAACAAACAGCAGCTCGTCGAAGCTGCAGGCCTGAAGCGCGCCCTCTGCGATCAGTTCGACATCACAGCAGATGTCGCGGATGCGCGGCTGCGCCGATGCGTGGACGGCGATGAGGTTGACTTCGATCGTGGCGTCGATGGTGCCAAAGGCCGGATGTGTCACCGGCACGATGGTGGTCGGCGGTATGCGCCGGCCAAAGCATTGCGCCCAGCTTTGCAGGAAGGCGGGTAGGTCTGCCGGGTGACTCAGGTAGACCTGCGCCTTTAGCACGCAGTCCGGATGGCTGCCGGCCGCCTCAAGTGCCGGCAG
>CAMDRY010000182.1 GCA_945906975.1 Bordetella parapertussis
GCGCGCATATTTTGTTGCGAGGCTGGAGACCACCCTACAAGCCTGGTTGCGCCGCGACCTCGCAGCCTTGTGGTGCGCCAGGAGCTTTGTCGCCGTCGGTGTCTTGCATTTGTACGGCCGCAAGGGCTTGCTGCAGTTGCTGCGGGAGCGGGGTTACGGCGTGATGCGGCTGTATTGATAGTTTCGTAATCTGTGACATTTCCAAGGCCGTGACGATTCCGCTCCATCCCCCTTGACGGGGGAGGGTTGGGGAGAGGGTGAATGCTTGCAAAAGCGAATCTGCTGCCATTCTCTCTTTCCCTGCCCCTCCCTTGCAGGGCGCGCATCGGTCGGTAGGCCGATGCCGTTCAGCCGGCGCGGCGCTTCACTCCGCGAAACCCCGGCTTCAGCCCGCAGGGGGAGAGGGACGTACTGCCGAGAACGTCATGGCAATTGGGCGTTCGGTGAGGGCCGCCTAGCTCGGGAGAGCCGCTTGTCCGCCCCCAGAGCAGAGTAAAATGCCGGGGTGAAAGCTATCGTCATCCTCATTTCCGGCCGCGGCAGCAATATGCAGGCCCTGGTCGAAGCCGGCCTGCCCGTGCGTGCGGTGATTTCCAACCGCCCCGATGCGGCCGGGCTGGCCTGGGCGGCGGCACGCGGCATCACCACCGCAACGCTCGACCACAAGGCCTTTGCCGGGCGCGAGGCCTTTGATGCGGCGCTGGCCGCCGCCATTGACGGATATAAGCCCGACCTGGTTGTGCTGGCCGGATTCATGCGCATTCTTACGCCGGGTTTTGTGCAGCACTACGCCGGCCGCATGCTCAACATCCACCCCTCGCTGCTGCCGGCCTTTACCGGACTGGATACGCATGCGCGGGCGCTCGCGGCGGGCGTCAAGTTGCATGGCTGTACGGTGCATTTTGTCACCGCGGAACTCGATCACGGTCCCATCGTCATCCAGGCGGCGGTGCCGGTGCGCCCCGGCGACGACGAGGCCGCGCTGGCGGCGCGGGTGCTGGCGCAGGAGCACCGTATTTACGCCAGGGCTGTGCGCTGGTTTATTGCCGGGCGTCTGGTCATCGAAATGGGGCTTGTGCGCGTTAACAAACTTGATGACGGTGGGGGCGAAGAAGGCGTGCAAACGGTATTCGACGCCGCCTGAGCAGCCAAGCAGTCGCGCCCATGCCTGATGCGGCACACTTAAAGACGCCCAAAACCATGAAGCCAATCCGATTTGTCCCGAGCTTGTGCTGCGCCCTGCTGGCGGCGGTTTCGCTGGATGCGTTCGCGGCGCCGCCGCAAAAGCTCACGCTGCAATACGATGTCAGCCGCAACGGCACCGTCATGGTCGAGATTGTCGAGCGCCTCGAGCACGAGGGCAAAAGCTACTCGCTCACATCGGACGCCAAGGGCAAGGGCATTTACGCGATGGTGCGTTCGGGCACGGTCAAGCGCTCGAGCAAGGGGACGGTGATTGCCACCGGCCTGCGTCCGGAAGAGTTTCATGACAAGCGTGGCGATCGCCCTGAAAGGACGGCGCGTTTTGACTGGGGCAAGGTGACGGTGCTGCACGGTGAAGGCGGCAAACTTGAGACCAAGCCCATAGCGTCACCCGAACGTGTCAGCGACCGGCTTGCGATGTACTGGACCTTCGCCTTTCGCCCCTTGCCGGGCAAGGATGCATCGGTGTCGCTGGCTGTGGCCGACGGCGGACAGTTCGACGATTTTCGCTTCGTATCCGCGGGCACCGAGAGCGTCAAGACGGGCGCCGGGGATATCGAGGCGCTGAAGCTGGTTAAGGTGCCTGATCCGGGCGACGAGCGCGGCACGGTTATCTGGCTGGGCATCAAGCATGGCTATGTACCAGTGCGCATTCTGGTCGTTGAGAAAGACGGTACGCGCATCGACCAGGTCGTCACCTCGATCAGCACACAATAAGCGGAGCCCAAGGCTTGCATTCGGGGCATCAACCACACATCAACCACAACGGGTGCGTTCTTCACAGGGGCGCCCGGGATTCGCGTTTCCGATCCAAAAGCGCGCAACGCGAATGAAAGCCAAAATATGAAATTGACCCCCAACCTGATTGATCACGCCGCCGAGGCGCTTGCCACGGTAATGCGCTTTGAGTATCCGGCCGACGGCGTGATGTCGCGTTATTTTCGTGCACATGAAAAACTCGGCCAGCAGGATCGCGCGTTCATCGCCGAGACCGTATTCGCGGTGCTGCGGCGCAAACGCCTGCTCGACTACCTGCTCGGGGACACCGGTGCGCGGGACATGATCCTGGCCTGTCTTGCCGTGCTGCGCGGCCATAATCTGCGTGAACTGGAGTCCGTCTGCACCCCGCCAGAGCTTGAAAAGCTGGGGGCCATCAAACAGCGCGCGCACGAGACCTTGCCGTTCGAGGTGGAGTGTGACCTGCCCGACTGGGTTATCGAGAAACTCCGCGCAAGCTACGATGACGAAGCGCTGCTTGCGCTGGCGCGCGCGCTGCAGCGACCGGCGCCGCTTGATTTGCGCGTCAACCTGTCCAAAACCTCACGCGAGGATACGCTCGCATCCCTGGCTGCCAGCGGCGTCGAGGGCGCGGCGATGAGCTATTCGCCCGCTGGAATACGCCTCAAGGAAAAACCGGCGCTGTCGCGTCACTCGCTTTACGTTGATGGCGCGATAGAAGTGCAAGATGAGGGCAGCCAGTTGCTGTGTTACCTGCTCGGCCCCAAGCGCAGCGAGATGGTGGTGGATTTTTGCGCGGGAGCGGGCGGCAAGACGCTTGGCCTTGGCATGCTGATGCGCTCGACCGGTCGCTTGTACGCGTTTGATATTTCGACCTCGCGCCTGACCAAGTTGAAGCCGCGACTGGCCCGTTCGGGATTGTCCAACGTGCATCCGCAGCACATCGACAGCGAGCGCGATCCGCGCATCGGGCGTTTGGTTGGCAAGATCGACCGTGTACTGATCGACGCACCCTGCAGCGGCATGGGCACCCTCAGGCGCAACCCCGACCTGAAGTGGCGACAGACGGCGGCCGGAATCGATGAGCTGGCAGCCAAGCAAACGCGCATTCTCGAATCCGCGGCACGCCTGCTCAAGCCGGGCGGACAGCTTGTTTACGCCACTTGCAGCATCCTCGCAGAAGAGAATGAGGCGATCGTGGAGGATTTTCTGTCGCGGCACGCAGAATTCAAGCTGGTTCCGGCGATAGAAGTGCTGGCGCGGCGTGAGATTTCCCTGCCGGCCGACCCTGGTGCCAGCCCTTATCTGAGGCTGGCGCCGCACTCGCACCAGACCGACGGCTTTTTCGCTGCGCTGTTGGAAAAGGTGAAGGTGGCATCCTGATAAGGCGTTTAATAGCGGCGGGTTTTGCGGGGTGTCTGGCGCTCGGATTGTTCGCCGCGGCGCATGCGCAGTCGTCGCAGTCGCGCCCGGTCGCGGCGACGGGGACGATGCAAGTGGCTTTCCCGCCCTGGGACAACGCCGAGCGCTTGGTGATAGATGCGATTGACGCCGCGCGCAAGCAGGTGTTGGTGCAGGCCTACGTCTTCACCAGTCGCGGTATTGCCAATGCGCTGATCGCGGCGCGCAGGCGCGGCGTTGATGTACAGGTGACGGCCGACCGTGGGCAGGCGATGAGCGGCGACAACAGCCGGATTCCCGAGATCGCCGCAGCGGGAATTGCTGTTTATCTCGAAGTGCGCTACGCCTCTGCGCACAACAAGACCATGGTGATCGATGCGGGAACCAGTGAACCGGTGGTGCTCACCGGCAGCTTCAACTGGACATGGGGGGCGCAGCACCGTAATGCTGAAAACCTGCTGATTCTGCGCCGCAATCCCGAGCTCACGCGTGCTTACCATGACAACTGGCGGCGGCATCTTGCCGATGCGCTGCCGTATTCTGCCGGCGCCCCGGGTTCCGGCCCGGGTTTCGCCCATCAGGCACCCTGATAACGTGAAGTGTGGACGGTGACCGTGAACAAAGAACCGATCAATAATCTGTTGCGCGAAGCCTGGTTGGACCTGTGCGATCTGGCCAACTATCCTGAATTCATCGCGCTTGCCCTCGCGCTCGGACTGGCCTTGTTCCTGAGACGCCTTGCGCGCCGCTCCGATTCGCTGCGCAGCTGGGGCAGCTTCGGTGCCGGCGGCGTCAAGCGCATGCTGTTCCCCCTTGCGGGCTTGCTGATGGTGTCGGTCAGCATCGCCGTGCTCAAGCCCTCGTTCGAGGTGGATTTACTGCGCCTCGCGGTGCCCTTGCTCGGGTCGCTGGCGATCGTCAGAGCTGTGTTTTATCTGTTGCGCCAGGCCATCCCCGAGGGCAGCGCGCTGGCCAGTTTCGAGCGGACCATCGCCGCGGCGGTGTGGATCGCGCTCGCCTTGCATCTGTTTGGCGTGCTGCCCGATGCGGTGGATGTTCTTGATGACATCAGCTTTCATATAGGCAAGCAAAAACTCAGTCTCTGGGTGTTGTTGCAGGGGCTGTTCTGGGTTGCGATGACATTGCTTGTGGCGATGTGGTTTGGACGCTTGGCAGAGGGCAGGCTGCTGCGGGCGGAGCATCTGGATTCAAACCTGCGCGTCGCATTTGCGCGTCTGGTGAATGCGCTGCTGGTGGTGATTGCCGTGCTGATCACGCTGCCGCTTGTCGGCATAGACCTTACGGTGCTGTCTATTTTTGGCGGTGCGCTGGGGGTGGGACTTGGTTTCGGGCTACAGAAAATCGCCAGCAATTACATGAGCGGTTTCATCATTCTGGTCGAGCGCTCGATTCGTCATGGCGACATGGTCACTGCAGATAATTTTTATGGCCAGGTGCAGGCGATTACCACGCGCAGTGTCATCGTCAAGGCGCTGGATGGCCGCGAAGCCATCATCCCGAATGAGACCTTCATCACGCAAACGGTGCTCAATCACTCCTTGAGCAACCGCAAGGTGCGCATAGGCCTGCCGGTGCAGATCAGTTACGGTTCCGATCTTGAGAAGGCCATGGTGTTGATGGCCTTTGCGGCGAAGGCCAATCCACGCGTGCTGGCTGATCCCCAGCCGGTGTCCTATCTGGTGCGCTTTGCCGACAGCGGCATTGACCTCGAGTTGGGCTTCTGGATAGGCGACCCCGAGTCAGGGCAGTTGAACGTGCGTTCCGAGCTCAATCTGGCGATCTGGCGGGACTTCCGGCGCGAGGGCATCGAGATTGCCTATACGCGCCGGGAAGTGCGTCTGCTTTCATCGCTGGAAAATGAGGCTAAACTCATATAGAACATGCGCTTATATTTTTGCCGCAGACACTCCCTCCGGATGTTGCAGAATTAGCGTAAAATATACCCAATTTTACTTACTCAGGCGATTAAATGTCCTTCGTCGAAATCCGTGATATTCCTGTGCTGTTTTCAGGCATTTATGATCTTGAATGGTGGCAGTTTGCGCTGATTTCACTGGCGTTGACGCACGTGACGATCGCAGCAGTGACAATATTCCTGCACCGGCACCAGGCGCATCGCGCACTGGAACTGCATCCGATCGCCAGTCATTTTTTCCGTTTCTGGCTGTGGATGACCACCGGCATGGTGACCAAGGAATGGGCTTCTATCCATCGCAAGCATCACGCCAAATGTGAAACAGTTGATGATCCGCACAGCCCGCAAATCCTCGGCATCAATCGTGTGCTCTGGGGCGGCGTGCTTCTTTATGTCAAAGAGTCACGCATCAAGGACACAATCGAGCGTTACGGCCACGGTACGCCGGACGACTGGATCGAACACAATCTGTACAGCAAGTACCAGACCCTGGGTCTGACGATCATGGGCACGATCAATGTGTCGCTGTTTGGCATCGTACCCGGCCTGATCATTCTGCTTACGCAGATCATCTGGATTCCGTTCTGGGCGGCCGGGGTCATCAACGGCATCGGCCATTACTTCGGTTATCGCAATTTCGATTGCGCCGACGCGAGCACCAACATCGTTCCGTGGGGCATCCTGATCGGCGGTGAGGAGTTGCACAACAACCATCACACCTATGCCACGTCGGCCAAGCTGTCGAACAAATGGTACGAGTTTGATATTGGCTGGATGTACATCTGCATGATGCAGGCATTCGGCCTGGCCACCGTCAAGAAGATCGCCCCGACGGCGAAGATGGCCGGCGCCAAGGCGGTTGCCGATGCCGATATGCTGCAGGCGGTCATTGCCAACCGCTACGAGGTTCTGGCGACCTATGCCAAGTCGCTGCGGGCGACCTACTCCGAGGAGGTGGCCAAACTGCGTCAGAATTCCCCGCAGGATGCGGAGATGCTCGGACGCTTCAAGCGCTGGCTCATTCGCGACCACAAAACGCTTGCCGCGCCGCAACAGCAGCAGCTTGCCGAGGCTCTGGCGAAGAGCAAATCGCTCGAAACGGTGTATTCCATGCGCCAGGAATTGTCGGCCTTGTGGGAGCGTTCCAGCGCATCCAAGGAGCAGTTGCTCAAGGATTTGCAGGATTGGTGCCAGCGCGCCGAGGCGAGCGGCATCAGGCAGCTTGAGGAGTTTTCGCTCAGGTTGCGTTGTTACGCTTGAGCGCAATTTCAGAATGGAAAATGCCCGCAATCGCGGGCATTTTTTTTAATATTTTCCGAGTGTTCTGCAGTTTTTTGCATCTGCGGGTTTGATG
>CAMDRY010000183.1 GCA_945906975.1 Bordetella parapertussis
GCCGAGAATGACGGTATAAGGCGTAGAAATAAAAGGCAATGCGATCAGGATCGCGAGCAAGGCCCAGGCGCCGCGTTGCAATTTCGGTCCGGCCGGACGCAGCGGCGGCTCCACATGGGCGCTGGAAACATGCGCCACCGATTGCGGCCGGCCGAGCAGCCCCCAGGGTCGCACGATCAGGACCACGGCCATGACAAGAAATTCCACCACCAGCGTCAGCTTGGACAGCGAAATCACCGTGCCAAACAGCGTCACCTGCCCGATGCCATAGCACAAGGCCTTGATTTCGGAGATGAGCAAGGCGGCGAGAAACGCCCCCGGAATACTGCCCATGCCACCGATCACCACCACGACAAAGGCATCTGAAATAGTGGTCAGGTCGAGGAACAATTGTGCCGGTTCACGCGGAATCTGCAGCGCGCCGCCCAGGCCCGCGAGTAACGAACCGAGGGCAAACACACCGGTGAACAGCCACTTCTGGTTCACGCCGAGCGCACCCACCATGTCGCGATCCTGCGTGGCCGCCCGCACCAGCGTGCCCCAGCGCGTGCGATTGAGGAGCAGCCAGAGCAGGCCCAGCACCGCCGGTCCGATGAATATGAGGAGCAAATCGTACTCGGGCAGCGGCTTGCCCAGCACGTCTATCGAACTGCCCAGGCCGGGCGCGCGCGGCCCGAGCAAGTCCTCGGCGCCCCAGATCCACAGCGCGGCGTCCTTGATCACCAGCGTCAGCCCAAAGGTGGCCAGCAGCTGGAACAGTTCGGGCGCATGGTAGATGCGCCGCAACAACACCATCTCGATCAGCGCGCCAAGCAGGCCCACCGCCAGCGCCGCCAGCGCGATGCCCGTCCAGAAACCCAGCGCCCCGCCGCCCAGTTTGGCGATCAGGCTGTAGGCGATATAAATGCCCACCATGTACAAGGACCCGTGGGCGAAATTGACAATGCGCGTAACGCCAAAAATAAGCGACAGGCCGGCCGCCACCAGGAACAGCGTGGAGGCGCCGGCAAGGCCGTTGAGGAACTGGATGACAAAACTGGACATGGATTCAGGGCAAAAAGAAACCGCGGCATAACGCTTCGAACCGCGCTTGCAAATCTCGCATCCGCGCTATCCGCGTTACGCTGCGGTGGTCTTTGCCTCGTTCAGTTTGCCGGCCGCATCTTTTTTACGTCGGCATCGCTGGGCAGGAATTTCGCGCCGTCCTGGTAGGACCACCCCGGCAACATCACGCCCTTGCCGTCTTTTTTACCGATGCGCCCGACATACGCGCCCATGGTGGACTGGTTGTCCTGGATGCGGTAGGTCACCTTGCCAAAGGGCGTATCGACCTGCAGGCCCTGCATCGCGGCAAGCAGTTTCTCGGTGTCGACGCTGCCGGCCTTGCGCAGGACGGCGGCGGCCGACATCACCGTGGCATAGCCGACGATGGAACCGAGGCGCGGATAATCGTTGAATTTCTTCTGGTAGGCATCGAGAAACTTCTTGTGCTCGGGCGTCTTGATTTCGGACCACGGGTAACCGGTGACATACCAGCCTTCTGGCGTGTCGTCCTTGAGCGGGTCGAGGTACTCTGGTTCGCCGGCCAGAAGGTTGAACACCGCGGTGTTTTTGAACAGGCCGCGCACGTTGATTTCACGCGCGAACTTGGACAGGTCGCCGCCGAACAACGATGAGAAAATGGCGTCAGGCTTGGCATCTGCCAGCGCCTGGGCCACCGCACCTGCGTCGATCTTGCCCAGTGTGACGGCCTGCTCGCTGACAAACTCGACGTCCGGCTGGGCTTTTTTCAGCAGTTCCTTAAACGCCGCCGTCGCCGACTGGCCGTATTCATAGTTCGGGTAAATGATCGCCCAGCGCTTTTTCTTCAGCTTGACCGCCTCGGGGATCAGCATCGCCGTCTGCATGTAGGTCGATGCACGCAGGCGGTAGGTGTAGCGGTTGCCGTTTTGCCAGACGATCTTGTCGGTCAGCGGTTCTGCGGCGATGAACAGCACTTTTTTCTGCTTGGCAAAATCGGCGACGGCGAGGCCGATGTTGGATGGGAAGGTGCCGATGAGGAATTGCACGTTTTCACGCGACAGCAGTTCCTCGGCCACGCGCACCGCGTCACCGGTGGTGCCGTTGTCGTCGCGCGATATCACCTCGATCTTGCGGCCGAACACCCCGCCGGTAGCGTTGACTTCGTCCACGGCGAGGTCGAGGCCGCGCTTGTAGGGCTCGAGAAAGGCCGGGAACACCTTGTAGCTGTTGAGTTCACCGATCTTGATGGTGCCCTGGGCCGCAACCGGCGCGGCGAGGCCGGCCGAAATGGCGAGCATGGCCGCTGTTGCGAGAAACTGCTTGCGTGCTGTCATAGCTACTCTCCCGAAAATGAAACTGCTGATATTGATCTAACAGGAAACAAAAAATGCGGGCAAGGACCGTCTACTTTGCAGGCCATCCTCATTTTTGTCCGTCACCCACCTTGATTTCTGAGACCTTCATCCCGCCAACGCGCGCATGTACGCGTGGGCCGGTGGTCATCGCCAGAATATACACAATTTCATCGGGCCGGGGCGCGTCCGGAACACCCATCTCCACGGAGTCAAAATGGCTGCGCACATAGGCGGCTTCGCGATGATGGATGGGAATGTCTATGCGCGTGCCGGCAGCCCCGACCTTGCCGGCCGACGGGACGATAGCCTTCGAGTTGTCCAGCAATTCACGCATGCCATAGCCTCCGGGCACATGCCAGAGGGCGCAGTGTTCGCTCTCGCCGGCCGTGCCCACAATGGCACCTTTGCCATAAGCCTCGATCTTCTTCGCTCCGCCCAGCGCGGCGATCAGGCGTGCCGCCATATCCAGTCCCATCGGTTTCATCGCTTCCATCATGGGCATAATGTCGTCAACATAGCCACCCGCGTACGGATTCTTGATCACTACGGCAATTGCGCCGCGACGGTGCGGTGTTTTCGCCACCGGTCCGCCTTCGTGGCTGATGTCCTCGACCATCAGTACTATCTTGCGAATCTCAACTTTGGGTGCCTTGCTTGCCCCGGCGACCTTGCCGGCCTTGGACACCTTGGACACCTTTGACGCCTTGGAGACCTTAAGTCCCTTGACCGCGTTTTTCGACTTCGCTTTACCTGCCATTGCCGCCTCCCTGATTCATGTTCATGAATGTGCCAGTTCCGTCGACGCACCTGCGCGAAACGCGTGCTCAGGCGCGAGCATGCGAACTCGTTGCTGCAAAAACAGCGCTGCACCACGCACCAGTCCCGCGGCGTTGAGCTCTTTCGCCTTGGCGTGCCCCCGGTCAAGGGCTTCGTCAATTTTCTCCGGTGACAGCGGCCCCACTGCCGTCGTCACCAAGCGCTCTCCAAGATCACTGTCATCCTTGATCGAACACGCCGGTTTGCGCGCGATGGCAGCGTCATCGACATTGACCGCGTTGGCGATAATCGTCGCCGCCGCATCCGCGGCGGCGGCGTTGACGGCAAGCACCGTTACGCTGTCGGCGATGCCAAGGCTGAAACTCCTGCCCCGCCATCCGCTTGTGGCCACGCCGCCGATGCCGGCAGTGGCGCCAACCGAGATGTGCCCGGCCATCCTTTCGAATCCCTGCGCCACACCGACCTTGAATACCTCTCCCGGCCCGAGGTGCAGGGCGATGTCGCCGCCATTATTGACGTAGGCCTTTCTAATGTCGCCGTCCACCAGGGCATCCAACACCTCATCGGACACGGCCCCCGCCACCGCGGCCATCGGCGTGATGAAGACTTCGCGATAAGGCCAGCAGGCCTTGAGCATGCGGCGCGCCACGGGGCCGCGCACCGGTTGCGCCTGTACCACCTGGCTTCGCAGCAGCGACAATTCGCCGCTCAAGACTTCCAACAGTCGCTGAAACCGCTGCCAGGCGCGTTCATACGCAAGCCTTACCGCCTCGGCGTCGCCCTGAGCCTCAATAACCAGATCGATGGGGCCGTGCTGAAAATGGGCACGCGCCCCATCGAGCATCGCGAATAACGGGCCGCTCATGACTTCACCGGATCATCCAAGACAACATCGGCCGCGACGAGGGGCCACGGGTTCGCCACATCCCAATCAATGATCTTGTGTTGCGCCGTCGACAGTACGGCTTCGAGCGACTGCACCCGGTCCATGTAGCCGCCAAGCTGCTCGTAATCGGCAAGCTTCATACTGAACTCCACCGGCGCGACAATGGCCGGCGTTGGCACCCAGCCAAAGGATTGATCGGGCATTTTCATCACATCGGTCATCACCATGATGCCGCCACCGGGCCAGACGTAAGCCGGCGCGCCACCGCAGGTGACCTGGACCAGTGCATCTTTGATCGAGAGCGTCAGCGCGATGGGGTTTTCTGTCACACCCGCGCGCAGAGATCCTCCCGCCCCGCCCATGAATAGCACCGTGCAAAGCGCCGGTTCGCAATTCTCGCCGATGCGATCGACGACTTTCTTGATCACTGCGGGCATGTCAGCCGGCTGCGGTTGCAGCCTGTCATCAAGAATGAAGTAGGCCCAATCCTCCCCTGTGGTCGACACAAAGAGGATGCGCTCGCCAGGCCATGCCGTCTTCGGATCGATGGCTTTGATGATTTTCAGCGGATCGGTAATATCCGTCCCTCCCCAGCCCGCGCCGGGATTAGCGACCTGGAAGTAGCGGCCGGGCGTGGACTTGCGGCCTATGACCTTGACGCCGCCGTCGCGCATGCCGAGGAACTTGCCCGCCTGATGCTCGGACAGCACGCCGGTGATGTGATCGTCCACCACCACCACCTCGTCAACGTGGCCCTCCCACTGCTTGGCGAAAATGCCAATAGTGGCGGAGCCGCAGCCGACCCGCATGCGCTGTTCCTCCACACCGTTGATGATCGGCGCCCTACCCGCCTGCACGACGATCTTTGCCCCGCCTTCGATGTCCAGTTCAACCGCCAGCTTGTTGCCCAGCGCCATCATCACGTCGCAGGTGACGCGGCCTTCTTTTTTACTTCCGCCGGTCAGATGGTGAACGCCGCCGATAGACAGCATTTGCGAACCGTACTCGATGGTGGTGACATGCCCGACTGCCTCACCGTCAACGCGGATGGTCGCCTGTTCCGGACCAAGATAGCGGTCGGTGTCGATTTTCAGCTTGAAACTGCAGTAACTGAAAATGCCCTCTGTCACCACCGTGACCATATCGACGCCATGATGCTTTGACGAAACAATAAACGGTGCCGGCTTGTAGTCCGGATACGTCGTCCCAGAGCCCACGCCAGACACAAACAGCTCTTGCGCATCGCCGCCGGACTCGGGTTTTGCGAGCACCACCTCCTGGAAAGGCGCAACTGGATTGCCGTTCCAGCTGGCATCGCTGGAAAAGCGCACCAGGCGCGGGTTTTCAGCCGGTCGTCGCATCAACACCAGCGGATCGACGCGGGTCAGCACGCCCGCCACGTTGGCATAGCGGTCGCAGGCGCCTGAACGTCCGGCTGTGATATTGCAAAGTACCGGGCAGGCGTTGCAGACAATTTTCCCTGATCCGGCTTCGCTGGCATCAGGCATCAGATCAGGGGCCGGATCAGCATGGGTGGTCGCCATCAGGGCTCCTTCGTGCGAAAGCCGCCATTGCTGTCATTGCTGTCATCGCTGCCATCGCTGCAATAGGCCTCACCCGTGTTGCCGGGAGTCAAACAGGACATTGGCGAGACCATGCGTCGCCCGGAGTGAGGCCCACGACGGGCGCCGGCGCAATGGCTACCCGGTTCACGCTTTTTGATCCCGCAACAGCTTACGCAGACGGTCGGGCGTTGCCGGCGCATGGCGGACGATCACCCCGGTGGCGTGGCGTATGGCGCCGAATATGGCCGGCGCGGTGGCGATCAGCGCCGGTTCGCCCACGCCTTTGGCGCCGTACGGGCCCAGCGGTTCGGCATCCTCGACCAGGAACACGTCTATTGGCGGGATGTCGCCGATGGTAGGAATAAGGTAATCGTGCAGGTTGTCGGTCTTGCCGGCCTGGTAATCCTCCATCAGCGCGAAGCCCAGCCCCTGCGCCACGCCGCCGTGGATTTGGCCTTCCACTTGGGTCAGGTTGAGTGCCCGGCCGACATCGTGGGCGGCGCCTATGCGCAACACCTTTACCGTGCCCAGCTCGATATCGACTTCCACCTCGGCCATTTGCGCGGCAAAGGCATAGGTTGCGTAAGGCACGCCCTGCCCGTCCTTGTCCAGCGCGATGGTCGGCGGATTAAACGTGCCCTCGCCGGTGAGGACGTTGCCGCGCTCGTCGCAGGGCAGCTCGGACAGCTTGATGCAATGTTCACCCGCGCTGTCGCTGGCGATGAGTTCGCCATGTTCCAAGCGAAGTTTGGCGTCGGCTTTGGCCTCCACCAGCGCGAGCATGCGCGCGCGCAACTGCTCGCCGGCAAGGCGTGATGCGCTGCCCGAAACAAAGGCCTGGCGCGAGGCCGAGGTCTTGCCCGCATCGGCGGTAAGGTCGGTGTCGCCCATGACAAAATCAATGTCTGACATGCGCAGACCCAGCGCGTCGGCCAGCACCTGCAGCAGCGTGGTGTTGGAACCCTGGCCGATATCCACCGCGCCGTTGTAAAACATGATGCGGCCCTTGCGCGTC
>CAMDRY010000184.1 GCA_945906975.1 Bordetella parapertussis
ATCAACATGACAGGCGCAAGATAATTGGCAAGCACGCGCGACACCTGGTCTACCGACCCTCCGGGCGGGAAGGGCGCGATGATACGCAGCGGCTTGTTCGGCCAGTCCTGGGCATGGGCCGCACCCGCGGCGAGCGTGGCAGCAAGCATACCCACACCAGTTGCGCTGACAATTCTGGACAACAGTGCTTTGAACATCGAAACACCTCCTTTTTTTACCACCAGCAAGCGACGCACCGCCGACAGCTCCTTGGTACCTGTAACGATAACAGGTCGCTCCGACCCCGTGTCAGTCCGGCGCCTATAGGTCGCAACAACAGCAGCTTCCCATCACGCCTATTCGAATGCCGGCGACATCCGCCCTAAAGCAATGGATAAATTACGGTATCAATCATGATGTCGAACTTGCCCCGGATGTCAGGGGACCGCCATTGCGCCAAGGCAAAGCGTGCGGATTCCAAACTGTTGAAAGAGCACATCTGTGCCCGAACACCGACCCGGGGCGGTCTCAATAAACCACCTGAAAACCCGCTCCTGGAGCGGGTTTTCAGCATGCACTGCTAAAATCGGGCGATGAAACCCGACATTGACACGGTGCTTTTTGATCTCGGCAAGGTTTTGCTCGACTGGGACCCGCGCTATTTCTACCGCACGCGCTTTGGCGGCGACGAAGCGGCCATGGAACGCTTTCTCGCCGAGGCGGTGCCGTCCTCGTGGGTGCTCGAAACGGACGCCGGAAAACCCATCGCCCAGGCCGTCGCCGAGCGTTCGCGCCTCTATCCCGAGCACGCCGGCAACCTGGCGCTGTGGGATGCGGGATGGAACAGCATGCTGCGCGGGGAAATCGAGGGCACCGCCGCAATCCTGTCATCGCTCAAGACACGTGGGCGCCGTCTGTTCGCGCTGACTAATTTTTCCACTGAAACATGGCCGCGCGCACTGCAACGCTGCCCATCGCTGGCGCTTTTCGAAGACGCGATTGTGTCGGGCGAGCATCGCCTGGTGAAACCCGATCCGCGTATTTACGAACTCGCCATCGCACGCTGCCGGCTCGACCCCGCGCGCACGGTGTTTGTCGACGACCTGCAAGTCAACGTCGCGGCCGCGCGCGAAAGCGGACTGCACGCGCTGCATTTCACCGGGCCGGATCAATTGCGTATGGATCTATCGGGGCTTTCGCTCCTCTAAGGATTCACCGAACCAGCGGGCTAGCCCGCTTGCATATCCCCCGCTTCAGGGCGCAACGGGTCAAGCTGCCCTCATTTGCAGGACTTATCAGCGCTTCCCTAGGTTTTTATCCCGCCGGCCTTGGCCTGCACCCGCGCATCAAATCGTGCGACGTTGACGACCACACGCTCATGCGTACCATCGCCGATCAGCTCGGCTTCATCGCGCGCCTCCAGCCGAAAACCCAGATTGCGGCCATCAACCTTGACGACCTCTGCAGTCGCTGTGACGCGCATGCCGACTGGCGTTGCCGCGATATGCCGGACATTGAGGGACGTGCCCAGACTCTGATAGCCCTCAGGCAGGTATTTTTCCGCGGCGGCAAGCGCGGCCGCCTCGAACAGGTTGATCATCACCGGCGTGGCGAGCACGTGGATCTGCCCGCTGCCGACGCGCGGCGCGGTGTGTTCGTCCGCGACGACCAGCGTCGCCTCGCCCTTGAGTCCCGCCTTCAATCCAGAGGCATCCGCATCCATATGTTGCTCCATTAATCGGCACTGCCTGCCCAATGCAAACCTGCCACAGCATAGTAAGGCACTTCGCCCCAAACCGAATCAGGCCGGCATTCAAGTCGATGCCGCTGGGTGCGGCGCGCAAATTTCCAGCCGCATCCGCAGCGCAAACGCGATGCTAGACTAGGCGCGCGGCACCATGACCATTCATATCCGGAGGCAATTTAAATGAGCGTTCATTCCCGTAACACCCCCGAAGATCTCGTACCCGCCGAATCGGTGATGTTCCCCTCACCAATCCCGACGCAGTCGGTTTCCAGCGACGAATTCCTCCCGGCCCCGCAGACGCCGCGCCAGAAATTGTTTGAAGCGCGCATCAAGGAAGCGGGCACGCGCATGGCAAAAAAATTAGGCATGAGCCGCCGGCGGTTTTTCCAGTCAGCATCCGGCATGGCTGCAGCCTTCCTCGCCATGAACGACACCTATGGTCCCTTGTTCGGCGTCTCGCATGCCGAAGCGGCCGACCCGGCCGCCGCCAACGATCGTGCAAAAAAACTCTCGGGCCAGTTCATCATGGACATGCACACGCACTTCCTGCGGCCGGGCACCAAGATCATGTCCTTCGTCGCACAGCGCTCGGCGGTGGGCAAGGCGGGCTGGAACGCCGCGCTTGGCCAAAAAGAACAAACTATCGAGGACCTGATGTTCCAGAACTACATCAAGGAAATCTACCTTGATTCGGACACCAAGGTCGCCTGCATCAGCGGCGCGCCATCCGAGGTGCCAGAAGACTGGTTCCTCACCAACAAAATGAAATACGACGCACGCGCCAACGTCAACGCCATCGCCGGATCGCGCCGCATGATGTCGCACGCCATTTTCACCCCGGGCTACGACGGCTGGCTCGATGCCATCGACCGCGATATAGCCACGCTCAAGCCCGATTCGATGAAGGGCTACACCATCGGCGACAATACCAACAAACATCTCTCCAAGCACCCCTGGTTGCTGGACGACGAAGCGCTGATCTACCCGGCCTACGAAAAATTCCTCAAGGCCGGCCTGAAGAACGTGTGCATACACAAGGGCCTGTTTAACCCGACCCTGGCAACGCAGTTCCCGCACTTGTTAGCGCCATGCCATGGTGGGCGATGTGGCCAAGGCGGCAAAAGACTGGCCGCAAATGAATTTCATCATCTACCACGGCGCCTATCGTCTCGGACCGGTGGCCGATGCCTGGGCACATTTTGAAAAGACCGGGCGCGTTGAATGGGTGTCAGACCTCGCGGACGTCCCCTCCAAGTACGGCGTCAAGAACGTCTATGCCGACGTCGGACAACTGTTCGCGCAGACCACCATATCGGAGCCGCGCCTGTCGGCGGCGATGATGGGCATCCTGATCAAGGGTCTGGGAGCGGACCACGTTTGCTGGGGCACCGATGCGATCTGGACCGGCGCGCCACAATGGCAGATCGAGGCGCTGCGCCGACTGGAGATTCCGGAGGACATGCAGAAGAAATACGGCTTCAAGCCACTCGGGCCCGCCGACGGGCCAGTCAAGAACGCGATATTCGGCGGCAACAACGCACGACTGTACAACTACAAGAGGCGGATGCGCGCCGAACTGGAGAACGACAAGCTCGCACAGTACAAGGAACTCTATGCGAAGCACGGTGCGGGTCGCACCAACCTCGCCTATGGCTTTGTCAGCAAGCAGGCGTGAGCGGTTTTGGAAAACCACAGGACGGAATATTCCACCCTGTTTCTTACTGGAGGGCACATGGATAACATGAATAACGATGGCGGATCGCGCCGTGATTTTTTCGGCATAACAGGGGCGGCTGCTGCAACGCTGGCTGTCGCGGCACTGCCCGCCGCCAACGCGCAGGCCCAGGCCCAGGCAGCCCAGTCCCGCGCGGGCACAGTGGCGGGTTTCGAGCACTGGACAAGCAAGCGCGCCGGCAACGACAAAGTGCGGCTGTTCATGTGGCGCAAGCAGTTGCGCAACAGCACCGAAAGCCGCGGCACCATCCTGTTCGTGCACGGCTCGTCAGTATCCTCGACGCCGGTGTTCGACCTGCAAATCCCCGGCCGGCCCGAGTCCTCGACCATGGACTGGTTCGCACGACTGGGTTACGACACCTGGTGTTTCGACTGCGAGGGCTACGGCCGCTCGGACAAAACACGGCCGGTCAACGCCGATATCGCCTGCGGCGCCGATGACCTGGCGGCGGTGAGCGAATACATCATGAAGCAGAACGGCGGCAGGAAAATGCTGACCTACGGCTCATCCTCGGGCGCACTGCGTGCCGCCTTGTTCGCGCAACGCCATCCGGAGCGCGTGCAACGCCTTGCGCTTGACGCCATGGTGTGGACCGGCGAGGGCAGCCCGACGCTGGCCGAGCGCAAGAAGCGCCTCGACGCCTACCGCGCCAACAACCGGCGCCCCATCGACCGCAACATGATCCGCAGCATTTTCACGCGCGACCACCCCGGCACCAGCGACCTCTCCATCGTCGAGGCCTTTGCCGACGCGGTGCTCGCTCTGGACAGCTCGGTGCCCACCGGCACCTACCTCGACATGTCGGCCAACCTGCCGGTGTGCGACCCGGAAAAAATCGCCGTACCCACGTTGATCATGCGCGGCCAATACGACGGCATCGCCAGCTTTCGCGACCTGGCGAATTTTTTCGAGAAGCTGCCCAATCCGGACAAGCAGTTCAGCGTCATGCCCGGCATTGCGCACACCAGCACGCGCTCGAAAAATTTCGCACTGGTCTACGACCTGCTCGAGGGCTGGTTCGGCCGGCCGGCGCCGGTTTACACCGGAGTCTGACCCCCTGACAGGATAGCGGCGCAAGCCATGTCCGCAGCCTGGCGCTACCGGGCGGGGAAAAATCGGGCAGGCATGCCCGACATTACGACTGACGGGCGCGCACCCTTCGCAGGTAGACATTGTTGGCGATCAACGCGCCTATCACCATCGCCCCGCCGGCAAACTCGGCGGCGGCGAAGCGGTGACCCTGTATGTGGCGAATAATAAAGGTCACGACCGGGATAAGGTTGAGCATCAGCATGGCGTTGAGCGAACCGATGCGTTGGGTGCCGGCGTTCCACCAGATCATGCCCAGAAACACGCCGGCGAAACTAAGAAACAGCAACTGCCAGCCGATAGACGCGACCTCGCCGGCGCTGGGTACCTGCGCCTCGCCCAGCGCGACCGCAATGGCCGTGACCGCCAGAATGCCCAGCGTGCCCGGAATCAGCGTCAGCGTGGTGAGCCGCAGCGGCGACCAGCCGCGAAAGCGCTCGCTCGCCATGGTGTAGGCCACCCAGCACATGGCGCCGGTGAACACCAGCAGGTTGCCGGTCATCGCGTCCTTGTCGAACAAATGGGCGATGTCACCGCGCGTGACCGCGAGGGCGACGCCGGCAAAGGCTGTCACCACGCAGGCCAGGGTGAAATTGGCCGGACGGCGCCCGCGCACCAGCCAGTCGGCGAGCGCGGTCATGGATGGTTGCAAGGCCAGAATCACCGTCGCATGTTCGGGTGCCGACATGGCAAGGCCAAGGAACACCAGCACCGGCGAGCCGCACATGCCAACCACGCCGATGAGGGTCGCCGGCCAGAACTGGCCGTAATAATCAAAAGCAGTGCGGCCTTCACGCATGGCGTAAAGGGGAATCATCAGCAACAGGGCAAAGGCGTAGCGCATCGACGTCACGTGCAGTGCATCGACCACCTCAAAGGCGCTTTTTGCGACCGGAAACTGCGTGCCCCAAAGCAACACGGCGCCCAAGGCGAGCAAAAATCCGCCGGCTAGCCCGCCATCCACAACGCCGGAGGGGACCCTCATCGCCGTGCTCTCCAAACCACGAACATGCTTGCGTATTGCAACAAGGCCGGGGCGAAAAAGGCTGGGGGATGACAGGATGCGTTCATTGACCCGGTCTTTTTACCATGCTGGGGCCAGCGGCGTCGGGAGGTCTTGAAATTACCCTGCACGCCCCCATGTACATGACGTTTCGCAATAGCCCCGAGGTGGCGCTTGCGCGGTAAAGCCTTCAAGGTAGAATCGCGCAAACTGCGGGGTCCCCAGCTTATCCGGCAAGCTCGATAACCCTGCAACCCGGTTGGCTCTTGTATTTGCTCACTGAAAGGAAACCCTTATGAAACGCATCATCCTGTTTCTGGTGACCAACCTGGCAGTCATGCTGGTGCTGTCGGTGACCCTGCGCCTGCTCGGCGTGGATCGTTTCATGACGTCTCAAGGCCTGAACCTTGGCATGCTGCTCGCCTTCTCGCTGGTGGTGGGTTTTGGCGGCGCGTTCATTTCGCTGCTGATGTCCAAGCCCCTGGCCAAATGGTCCACCGGCGCACAAATCCTCAACGGCACTGAAAACACCGATGCCGCGTGGCTGGTGGCCACCGTGCACAAGCTGGCCGATCGGGCCGGCATCAACATGCCCGAAGTGGCCATTTACGAGGGTGAACCGAATGCCTTCGCCACCGGCGCGTTCAAAAATTCCGCGCTGGTCGCCGTATCCAGCGGCCTGCTGCAATCGATGACGCGCGAGGAAGTCGAGGCGGTGCTCGCCCATGAGGTGGCGCACGTCGCCAACGGCGACATGGTCACGCTCACGCTGATTCAGGGTGTGGTCAACACCTTCGTTGTGTTCCTTGCCCGCGTGGTCGGGTATTTTGTCGACAAGGTCATACTGAAAAATGACCGCGAAGGCACCGGCATTGGCTACTTCGTCACCGTTATCGCCTGCGAAATCGTGTTCGGCATCGCCGCCTCTATCATCGTCGCCTGGTTCTCGCGCCAGCGCGAATTCCGCGCCGACGCCGGCTCGGCGCAGTACATGGGCAACGCCACGCCGATGATCCACGCCTTGTCACGCCTCGGCGGCCTCACCCCGGGCGA
>CAMDRY010000185.1 GCA_945906975.1 Bordetella parapertussis
CGTTTATCAGACCCTGTCACGTCTTGTGAGGGCGGGTGAGATTCGGCGCGTGACGCGGGGGATATTTGTCCGGCCAAAGGAAAGTCGTTTTGTTGGAAAAATACCGCCGTCGGCACATGAAATTGCCGAGGTCGTTGCGCGTACATCGGGTGGAGCGATTCAGATCAACGGCGCTGAGGCTGCGCAGCGTTTGGGCTTGTCAACGCAGGTGCCGACCAAGCCTGTCTATTACACAACCGGAAAGAGCAGTCGCTTTCGCGTAGGGCAACTCGAGGTCACGCTCAAGCATGTGAGCCCGCGCAAGATGGCGCTTGGCGCAGGCCCCGCCGGCGAGGCACTGACCGCGCTCTGGTACCTGGGGAAAAAACAGGTCACGCCGCAAGTGATTGGGCAGATCAAATCGAGAATGCCAGCGGAAGAGTACGAAGCGCTGAAAAACGCAAGCGCATTGATGCCGGCCTGGATGGCCGAGTCCGTCCGGCGTTACGAGAAAATGCATGCCTGAAACATTCTTGTCGCTGCCGGTAGAGGATCGCGCTGACATCATCAACGCGGGCGCCGCCCGCCTGGGGCGCTCACCTGTTGTTCTTGAGAAGGATGTGTGGGTGTGTTGGGCGCTGCATCACCTGTTCAGCATTACGAATCGCCCCCGAATGGCCTTCAAGGGCGGGACATCGCTTTCCAAGGTGTTCGATGTAATACATCGGTTTTCCGAGGATATTGATATCACGATTGATTACCGCGATCTCGGACTCAAGGGCGATCCGTTCGACGCGGGGATCAGCAGGGGAGCCCAGAAGCGGTTTAGTGATGAACTGAAGGCATTGCTGAAAAACTACGCTCAAACGGTGGTGAAGCCGCATTTGGAGAGTGCGCTCGACACTGAGCTCGGGAAAGGCAAGGGTGCAGTTCGACTAAGCGACGACGGCGAAAAGCTTTGGGTGGATTACCCGTCCGGAATAAAGTCTGCAAGTGGTTATATGCGAAGCAATGTACTTATCGAGCTTGGTGGTCGAAACATCACGGAACCCAACCAAGCGCATTCATTGACGCCGTATCTCGCCGTTATTGCTGAAACCGTTGCTTTCCCAGACGCGAATCCCGATGTGCTGGCGGCAGAGCGAACCTTCTGGGAAAAGGCCACGCTGATTCACGTTGAGTGCAACAGAAAAGAGGTCAAGGACAACGCCGAGCGCATGGTCCGGCATTGGTCCGATCTTGCGATGCTGGCGCAAAGCGACATTGGCCCAAAAGCACTCGCCGATCGAGCTATGCTAGCGAGCGTGGTGAAACACAAGAATGTATTTTTTTACGCTTCGTATGCAAACTATGAGGCGTGTCTTAACGGCGGGCTTCGCTTGGTTCCTGATGGGCCGCTGCGCGCCGCGCTAAAGTCCGACCTGAAGAGTATGGTCGATGAAGGCATGTTCTTTGGCGATGAACCAGACTTCGAGAAAATAATCGAGGTGCTGGCTGATCTGGAAAAGCGTATTAACGCGTAACCCAAAGAATAGGCGAATGAAGTGCTCTAAGATTGTCGCTCTAGTCCATTAGAAAAATAATTCATAAAACCACAATGGAGGAGCAACATGAATTCCAAGTTTTTATCGGTAGTGCTCGCGGCCATGCTGGCCGGTTCTGGATTTGCTGTGGCGCAGAATGCCCAAAAAAGGCCTGCCGCCGCGTCACCGCATGACGCACGGCACCCGAACCCACAACCGCAGCCTCAACTACGCCATCATCATGTCAGGGGAAATCGACATGCTTATGGACGAGGACGAAGTGCACCTCAAGGCGGGCGATGTGATCGTGCAGCAGGCCACCAACCACACCTGGGTCAACCGCGGCACCGCCCCGTGCCGCATCGCCTTCATCCTGATGGATTCGCACGAGCCCTGATGGCGATTGATGTCGATGTCTGATAGTAGGGCGCATTGCCCTCGTGACCTGCCCCCTTATGAACGGCGCTCATTGGAGAATTAGATTAAAGTGCTTTGGTGCGCAGCTTGTGCGCAGGTCGTATTCGCTCAAGTGAACGCATCGATCAAAGGCGAAGTTCATGAACTCTGAGACTGTTGTGCGTGACACCGACGTATTTATGGTGTCCAGAGAAGGCAGCGCGGAACTCACCGGCGGCTGGACCAAGCTGCCGGCGCTCGAGTTGGCGTTACTGGTGGTGCTCGATGGCAAGACCAGCCTCGCCGATGCGGGCCAGCGCGTCAGCGGCAGCACCCCCGAATCGGTGCGCGCCGCCGCCGCCGCCTTGCTTCGGGCGGGCTTCATCGCGCAGTCGACGATGGAGCAGGAACTGAGTATGGATTTCAGCTATTTTTTAAACGACCGGCCCGCGCCAGATGCGGTTTTCGCCGCCCCGGATGCCGAAGTCACCGCCGAGGCGGCCAAGGGCGAGGCGGCGCTCAAGATAGACGGCTATTACGTCAGCATCGCGCGCAAGGCCGCGGCACCCGTGCTGCCGAACAACAAAACGGTGTACAGCGTGCTACTCATCGAAGACAACGCCGACTTGCAGCTCAACCTCAAAATGCTGCTGCGCATGGAGGGTTTTCTGGTGCGCCAGGCGGGCAACCGCGAAGAAATCCTCGCCGAGCTGCGCAAACCGCCCTTGCCGGATGTGACGCTGCTTGACGTTAACCTGCCTGACGCCAACGGTTTTGATGTGCTGGCCCGAGTGCGGCAACACCCGCAGTTAAAAGCCATGCGCATCATCATGCTCACCGCGCTGGCCAGCCGTACCGACGTTCTGCGCGGCTTGAGTGGCGGTGCCGATGGTTACATCACCAAGCCCTATGAGCGTGAGGCCCTGCTTGCCGGCATCAAGGCGGTGCTTGGCCTGCACGCATCGGCCAATGTGGTCATCACCAAGCCCTGGGGTACTTGAGTTGCCGGGTGGGATGCGGCCGGCGTGATCAGTGCCCGCGCCGCCACTGCCAGGGCGGTACTGCGTCGGGGTCTGACCACAGGCCGCGCCCCGCATCGCGCGCCTCGGTCTGCACCGCATACAAGGCCCGGTCTGTGACATAGCGATCGTATACCCAGGCCATGCCGCGTCGTACCTGCTCGGCGTTGGCGTCCACGCCTTCGCAGCTGACGCGCGCGAGCGTGCGACCGTAGCGGTCCCGGCCCTTCTCGATGAGCGTCGCGGTCTTGTTGAAGCAAAGATCAGAAAGAGACTGCTTTGAGCGCGCGCCAAAGGCCTGTTTTTTTTCAGGCGCGTCGATCTCGAGCAGGCGCAACTTGACCGGCACCAGATCTCGCATCACGGTGATGGTGTCGCCATCGGCCACGGCGACCACCTTGCCGGTGAAGTCGGCGTGCGCGGCGCAGGTCATGGCAAGCGAGAGGAGGGCAGCGCATAGCGCCTGCCAAAGCCACACCGTTCCCGGGCGTTTCAGGATGGATGCGACAGGCAAAAGAAGGCCGGTGCCGGCGCTCTCTTTACCGCCAGACTGGTTCAGGAAGCGTAAAGCAGGTTGGTGCCGGCGCTGACGCTGACGCCCCTGGCCGATGGACCGGTCTTATGGCTTGGAGCCGCTCGCACGCAAAGCGCGCGCGCGAGGCTGCGGAGGGCTGTCTGGATTGTCTGCATGGCGTCCTTGGTTCGCTGGATGGATGCAAGACGTCAGTTCCAACGAGTGCTCGCGGACGTAATGGCGCGCGGGAGTAAAGTCCGCCGACGCCAGGCGACTATACGCGGTGTTGTGCGCGGTGTTGCGTGTGGTGTTTGCTTGATGGGCTTTTAATCAAGGCTTAACTGAATTGGCTGTTCGCTTTTCGGGAATACGTGGAGCGAAAATCCAATCGGCATCGGCGCCTTGGGCTTTGTGGTTCGAGCGATGTACGGTGCGGGCATCGGCTGAAAAGCCGCGTTGGCAGGACGTTTTGGGTTAGTGTGCGGGGGTCGGGCAATAAGCGCGATCAAGCGCGGTGAAGATCGCTTGTGCTGACCCGGTAGAATAATCAACGATCGAAAAAAGGGCGCAGTCCCTTGCGACTTTACGCGTTAAAAACAGGAGGCGGTATGTTCAAGTATGTGGTGGTCATTGCGGCGCTGGTGGAGCTTTTTTTGCTGTCTGGGAGCCAGGCGCTGGCGCAGGGGTATCCGAACAAGCCGGTTCGCGTGGTGGTGCCTTTCCCGCCCGGGAGCGGCACCGACCTGATCACGCGTCTTGTCGCCGACCGGCTGGCGCGAAAGTGGTCGCAGCAGGTGTTAGTCGACAACCGGCCCGGAGCCGCCTCTATCATCGGCTCGGAGATCGTGGCCAAGGCACCGCCCGACGGCTATACGCTGTTGCTGACATTGAGCAATCACGCCAGTAACCCCAAGCTTTATGCCAAGCTGCCTTATGACACCGAGCGCGATTTTCAGCCGATCACGCAAGTGGGTTCCTCGCCGATGCTGATGCTGGTCAACCCGGCGCTGAACCTCAAGTCGGTGCAGGAATTGGTTGAACTGTCCAAGCGCTCGGCGCAGGGCTTGAGTTTCGGTTCGGTGGGCAGCGCTTCACCTTCACATCTTGCCGGTGAACTGCTCAAGCTGATGTCCGGGGCGAATCTGGTGCATGTGCCCTATAAGGGCGGGCCGCAGGCGACTACCGATGTCGCCAATGGCGGAATCGCATTTTATTTTTCGGCCATCGCGCAGGGGCTGCCGCTCGCCCGTGCTGGCAAGGTGCAGGGGCTGGCCATATCGACGGGCAAGCGCTGGCCCACGGTGCCCGATGTGCCGACCGTCGAGGAATCGGCCGGGCTCACCGGCTATGACATGGATTTCTGGTACGGCCTTTTTGCACCGGGCAAGACGCCCGACGCCTTGGTGGCGCAGATCAATCGCGATGTTGTCGAGGTGCTCAATGACCCCGAGCTGCGCGAGCGCTTTGTCAACGCCGGGGTCGCACCGCGCCCGAGCACGCCGGCGGAGTTTCGCCAGTTTGTTTCGCGCGAGATTGCCCGCTGGGGCAAGCTCATCGGTGAAATTGGTTTGAAGCTTGAATGACATGCCCGTCGGTGTGAACGCGGGGCGCGCCTGGAACACGCGGTATGCGGTCTCCGGTAGCGGACCGGTGCTGGTGTTGATTCATGGCGTGGGCCTGGATATGACGATGTGGCAAAGGGCGTTGCCCTTGCTCGAGCCACGTTTCACCGTCATCCGCTACGACCTTGTCGGGCACGGCAAGACGCCGGCAATCGGGGAGCGGATCGCGCTGGCTGATTTTGTCGCGCAGCTGCAAGCGCTGTTGGTCGAACTTGATATCAAGGATGCCAGCGTGCTGGGTTTTTCCCTGGGCGGCATCGTCGCGCGTGGCTGGGCGGCGGCCTTCCCGCTGCAAGCGGCGAAGCTCGTGGTGTTGTGCAGCATTGCGCCGCGCAGTGCAGCCCAGCGCGAGGCGATCGCCGGACGGCTGGCGCAGCTCGACCAAGAGGGGCCTGGTGGTAATGTCGATACGGCGATAGAACGCTGGTTCACCCCCGCATTCATTGCGCGCGGGCCTGCAATCATCGCGCAGGTGCGCGCCACCGTGCTGGCCAACAAGGGCCCGGGCTACCCCGCGGCCTATCGCTTTTTTGCCACGGCGGACGATGTTCTTGAGGGTTTGGGCGGGAAGATAAGCTGCCCGACCCTTGCCATCACCGCCGAGAACGACATCGGTTCAACGCCGGAGATGGCGCGGCGTCTCGCCCTCGAAACGAAGCAAGGTACGGTGCATATCGTGCCGGGCTTGCGTCACATGGCGGTCGTCGAGTCACCCGAAGCGGTGCTGGGTCCGGTGTTGGCGTTTCTGGCTGCGCCGCAGGCGTCGCTTTAGTTCGGGTCACCTGCGGGTCTGACGCACCCGGTCGCGTCCCCCCCGCTGTATTCGCGCCGTCCGTTATGTCTTGCGCCTATAGCTTCCACCGGCTCGTTTGGACAGCAATTGCTCGAGGTATTCGACGGCGACAGGGTCCATGTCAAAGCGCGGGCGGGGCTCTTCGCCAAAGTGCCCGTAACGGTCCACGCCCCGCACCAGGGTGGCGGTGTCGCGTGACTCGACCACCTGCCTGGCTGCGGGGTGGATGTAGCGAATGGCCAGTCCGATGCGACGGTCGGCGCTGTGGTTGTCCTTGGAGCCGTGGACGGTGCGCTCGTGATGCAGTGAGAATTGTCCCGCCTCCAGGCACAGGTCGACCGCCTGCGACTCGTTCACTTCGGCGGCGATCTCCTGGCCGCGTGTCAGCATGTTTCCTTTGTTATGGGTATCGCGGTGTTCGAGCACCTGCAGGTGCGAGCGCGGGACAACGCGCATGCAGCCGTTGCTGATGTTGCTCGGCGTTAGCGCTATCCAGGCGCTGACCATGTCATCGCCCTTCAGACCCCAGTACTGTGCGTCCTGATGCCATGAGACGAATTGCTTGTCGCCTGAATCTTTGATGAAAAACGAGGTAGACCAGCAAAGGATGTCCGGTCCGAGGAGCGACTGCACTTTGTCGAGCACCGGCTCAAGGCGCACCAGCTCGGCGACAAAGCTCAGGACCAAGTGCGACTTCTGGCGAAGGATCTGCGCCGCGTTTTCCTTGTGTTCGGCTTCGAATGCCTCGATGC
>CAMDRY010000186.1 GCA_945906975.1 Bordetella parapertussis
CTGCACACCCTGGTTGAGCGCATCACGGTGCGCCGCGACAACATCACCATCAAGTGGCACGAACAGGGCCTGAACAAACTGCTGCGCGACACGCTCGCGCCCGAACAAGCGCTGGAGGCTGCATGAGCCAAGACGGCCGCGCCGGCCTCACCACCAAAATCCCCATGACGTTTCGCAGGCGTGCAGGCAAGGCCGTCATCGTGCTGCCCAACGGCGAGCGCGCCGTGGAGCGGCGCGAGGCGCTCATCGACAACGCTATGGTCAAACTGGTGGCGCGCGGCCACCGCTGGCATCGCCAACTGTTCGACGGCACGCACGCTTCGATCGCGGACATCGCCAAATCCGAGAACATCAACCCATCGTTTGTGAGCCGCGTCCTGCGCTTGGCCTACCTGTCGCCGACCCTTGTGGAGGCCATCCTGGACGGGAAGTACCCGGCGCATCTCACGATGAAAGACCGGACAGTTTGCCCAGTTGCGCGGCATGGGTAGAAGTATGGGTAGGATTTAGAATGATATTAAATTACTATATTATTCAATTTCTTATATTTATTTTTGGCGGAGAGGGCGGGATTCGAACCCGCGTTAGGTAATTAGCCTAAACACGCTTTCCAGGCGTGCGACTTAAACCGCTCATCCACCTCTCCGGGGAAGTCGCGCAGGTTAAACCAGAAGGGCGAAAAAGTCGAGAACGCCTTGGGTCGGAGCGCCAGTTAGATTAGGCTGCAGTGGGCTTACATGCTGTGGCCGATTCGCTTGCCTGAACGCGCGTAAGGCGGGGCCCCGGGTACCATGCGCCGGCTTATAAGGGCACCGCCAGCATGGTGTCGATGCCGAACGAGTCGACCACTACGGCCATGCGGCTGATGAGAAAGGCCTCGCCGCTGTCGATCAACCGCGCCTCGTAGCGCGCGACCATGTAGAGCGAGGGCACGCCTTCTTCACTCGACTGGTGCACCACCAACCCGGCGTTCACCAGCAGCGACCCGGCGTCGATCCGGCGCACGCGCACGTTGCTCACCTGTCGCAGCAGGTGGTAGCGCCGGAAGGTGAGAACGCCCTTGGCCAGCATGGCAACGCGGTCGTGGATCATGCCGTGGGTGTAACAGCCCATGATGGGCAGGGGCAGTCCGAGATCGCGATTTTCACGCGACTGGACCTCGTAGGTGCAGTCGACGGGGTTGAACATCGCCACCCAGGTGTCAAAGCGCTCCTCATCAAGGCAGGCCGCGTATTCGTACAGGAACTGCTCGGCGCGCACCGCCATAGGCCAGTCGCTCATCGCGTCGCTCCTTTGTCCTGCACCGCAGGCAGGTCCATGATGCGGTGGTAGAAGGACCAGAAGCCGCGGATGGAAATCTCCTGCGACAGGTAGTCGGTGTCTTCAATCGGGCCTACCCCGCCCATTTCGAGCACTTCGTGGCCGCCCGGGCGGCGGTGGCTGATGCCGTCCTGGACCAGGCGCAAGGCTTCGCCGTCCTCTAGCGAGATGTATCCGGCCGGACCGATGAAATTGGCGGTCAGCATCTTGTCATGGGTCTGTTGCGGCGTGTCCGTCTCGAAGCCCAGATAGGTGATGTGCAGTTCCACCATGCCCGGCCCTTTGGGGCGCAGGTGGCGGATGGCGTAGGTGTTGTCCACCTGTGCCACGATCAGCGTCGGGAAAATCGACAGGATGGTGGTCTTGTAGCCATCGCCAAGGTCGAGCGGAACCTGGGTGAGGGCGGGGTCGGCCATTTTCATGTCGGGGTTGAATTTGTCGGTGCCTTCGTAGGCTTGGGCCACCAGCTTCTGGTTGTCTTTGTCTTGCGCGCTCAGAATCGAATGGTTCCAGGTGTTTTTCAGATCCTGGTCGAGTTTGATGCCGCCGCGCATGGTCGGCTGCTGCAGCCCGAAGGACACCTGGAACTGGTGTAGCAGGGAGCCGTGATACGGGTCGCGCACGTTTTCGTTGTAGAGCTTCCAGTTGCCGGGGATGCGCTGGCGCAGGTAGCCAAGTACCTTGGGCTTGCGTTGCACCAGCAGACGGTCGATCTGCGATATCGAATGCGGGCCGAGGTATTGCTCTAGTGGCGGCGCTTCGTCGGAGAATGTGCCGAATATCAGTCCGCCATGGGTTGCCACGCGCAGCTTGTTGAGTCCGTGGTCTTTTTTGTCAAAACACGCGGGCATGCCGCCCTTGCCATTGATGCCCTGGGCCAGTGGCACGCCTGTCAGGTCGCCCTTGAGCGTGTAGGTCCACAGATGGTAGGGGCAGGTGATGCGCTGGCTGTTGCCGCGCACCGCGGTGATGAGTTTCGCGCCGCGGTGTGCGCAGGAATTTTCGAAGGCGTGCAGTGACCCGTCGCCGGCACGTGTGGTGACGACGTGGGTTTCCCCCGCCCAGGTGGTGACGAAGTCGCCAGTTTGAGGTAGTTCGATTTCGTGGCACAGGTAGTTCCAAACCGGGCCGCGGAAAATGAGCTCGTTTTCCAGCCTGTAGATGGATTCGTCGGTAAATACGTCATAGGGCACGCGCGAGAAATCGCCACGGGGCCACTGCGTGCCGGCACCGCCGGCTTCTTTCATTTTCAAGAAACTCTCCGATTCAGGGGGTGGTGCATTTTTTCGCTTCGTCCTGCAATGTTTTAAGGGGTTTAAAACACGTTTGACGACGCTCGCAGCGCGCGCCTTTTGGCACGTCAGGCACCTTCACGCACCTTCGGGCAATACCGCGTTGGCACCTTGTCCTTCAGACTACCGCACCGGGACGCGGGTATCAAACCTGTCAGCGAGTCGCGGCGATGGATAAATTGCAGGCTTTGGCTGTGGCGTGTCGCCTCGGCTAGCGGAAAATTATGTTGCGGCTGACCCCGCCCGCGCGAATTGGGCGATAATGGGGGCGGCGGGCCTCCCCGCATTGCGGCGTGGTGAATCTGGTCAGGTCCGGAAGGAAGCAGCCACAGCTACTCACCGTAAGTGCCGGGGTTCAGGCTCGCCATGGATTTCAGGATTCAGGATCCGGATAGCCCCGGATCCTGAATGCCCGCCACGATTCCTCCGGTAGAGTTTCACCCATGAGCTATCAAGTCCTCGCCCGTAAATGGCGGCCGAAGAGTTTTGCCACGATGGTGGGCCAGGAGCATGTGGTCAAGGCTTTGACGCATGCGCTGGAACAGCAGCGGCTGCACCATGCCTACCTGTTCACCGGCACACGGGGGGTCGGCAAGACGACCATCGCGCGCATTCTTGCCAAGTCACTCAATTGTGAGACCGGGATCACGGCGAGTCCGTGCGGCACGTGTTCCGCCTGCACCCAAATCGACGCCGGGCGTTACATCGATTACATCGAGATGGATGCCGCTTCCAATCGTGGCGTTGACGAGATGGTGGACCTGCTCAGTCGGGCCGCCTATGCGCCCAGCGTGGGCCGCTACAAGGTCTACATGATAGACGAGGTGCACCAGCTCTCGACGCACGCGTTTAACGCGATGCTCAAGACGCTGGAGGAGCCGCCGGCCCACATTCTTTTTATTCTTGCCACCACAGATCCGCAGAAGGTGCCGGTCACGGTGCTGTCGCGCTGCTTGCAGTTCAACCTCAAGCAGCTCGCGCCGGGCATGATCGCCGCTTACCTCAAGGACGTGATGGGCGAGGAGGGCATTGCGGCCGAGCCGGCGGCACTGGCGCTGGTGGCGCAGGGGGCGCGCGGCAGCATGCGCGATGCGCTTTCTTTGCTTGACCAGGCTATCGCCTACTCGAGCGGCAATGTGACCGAGGGCGCGGTGCAGGCCATGCTTGGCACCATAGACCGCAGCCATTTATTTGCCATCATTGATGCGCTGGAAACCGGTGACGTGGTGGCGATGATCGCCGTTGCCGACCAGATGGAGGCGCGCAGCCTGTCGTTTGAGGCGGCGTTGCAGGAGCTGGCCGTATTGCTGCACCGGATCACGGTGGCACAGATGGCGCCGGAGGCGCTCTCGGATGTGACGCCGGATCGGGCGCGCATTATCGAGTGTGCCGGCCGCATCGACGCCGAAACGCTGCAGCTTTACTACCAGATCGCCATACACGGTCGTCGCGACCTGCCGCTCGCGCCGGATGAATATGCCGGATTCACCATGACGCTGATGCGCATGGCCGCGTTCCGGCCGGAAATGCCGGGTAAGGGGCAGGGTGTCAGCCCCATGCGGGCCGCGCCCGCAGCCACGGCGCCGGTTTCGCAGGCGGCAAGAAGCGCGGCAACGAACACGCCTGCGCCCGCGATGCCAGCCGCGCCGGCCAAACCGGCCGGCGCCTTTGACGGCGATTGGGCTGCGCTCGCCCGCACGATGCCCCTGTCGGGCCTGGTAAAGCAGCTGGCGCAAAACGCCGAGCTGAAAAAATCGGATGGTGAGACCTTTGAGCTTGTGCTGCCGGCGGAGCGCAAGGCGCTCGCGGACCTCAGTTACCAGCAGCAACTCAAGGTCGCGCTGAGCGCGCATTTTGGCAAGGCCTGCGTGCTGAAGGTGGAGGTCGGCGCGGTGCGCGGCGATTCGGTTGCCGCAATAGATGCCACAGACAAGCGCAACCGCCAGCAGCAGGCGGTTGCGTCGGTAAAAGGTGACGATTTCGTCAAGGAACTGGTGGAGGGCTTTGACGCAACCATAGTCGAGTCCTCGATCAAGCCATTGCAGTAATTCTTCATGGCGCATTGAGCGCGCTTACAGGAGTCAGAGAATGATGAAGGGTCAGTTGGCCGGTCTGATGAAACAGGCCCAGCAAATGCAGGAAAACATGAAGCGCATGCAGGATCAGCTTGCCACCCTTGAGGTCGAGGGTCAGTCGGGCGCCGGCATGATCAAGGTGACCATGACATGCAAGCACGAGGTGCGGCGCATCAGCATCGACCCGTCGGTGATGGGCGATGACCGCGAAATGCTCGAAGACCTGATCACCACGGCGATGAACGATGCTGTGCGCAAGGTTGAGGTCATGGTGAATGAAAAAATGTCCGGCATGACGTCCGGCCTGCCGTTGCCGCCGGGCTTTAAGATGCCGTTTTAAGCCAGGCGCCAGCCCCACTGTAGGCTGGAAATCCACGCCTGGCGCGGGTTTCCAGTCGGTATCACGCGGAAAAATTCATGGCCAATCCCACTTCCCTCGACGAACTGATTGAGGCATTGCGCTGCCTGCCCGGTGTCGGCCCCAAGTCGGCGCAGCGCACTGCATATCACCTGCTGCAGTACGACAACGAGGGTGCGCGTCGCCTTGCGGCGGCTTTGGGCAATGCGCTGTCGACCATCCATCGTTGCGTGAAATGCCACACCTTCGCCGAGCACGATTTGTGCACCGTGTGCGCGTCCGCCAAGCGCGATCCCTCGCTGTTGTGCGTGGTGGAGACCCCCGGCGACCAGGTGATGATGGAACAGACGATGGCGTACGGTGGTTTGTACTTTGTCCTGATGGGGCGTTTGTCGCCGCTCGATGGCATAGGGCCGCGCGAAATCGGTCTCGACCTGCTGCAGCGGCGCGCCACCGATGGCTTGGTGAAGGAGGTCGTCATAGCCACCAACTTCACCAACGAGGGCGAGGCGACCGCGCATTACATTGGCGAGATGTTGCGCAAGCACGGGCTCAAGGTCAGCCGCATCGCGCGTGGCGTGCCGGTGGGCGGCGAACTCGAATATGTTGACGCCGGCACGCTGGCGCAGGCTTACGTTGAAAGGAGGCCGGCATGAAGCCGCTTGAGGGGGTAAAGGTTCTGGAGCTCGGGCAGCTTATCGCCGGGCCGTTTGCGGGCAAGACGTTCGCGGAGTTTGGTGCCGAGGTGATTAAGATCGAACCGCCGGCAACCGAAGACAGCACCGGCGGCGATCCGCTGCGCGGCTGGCGCCACCTGCACAATGGCACGTCGTTGTGGTGGTACCTGCAGGGCCGCAACAAGAAATCAGTCACGGCCAACATGCGCACGCCCGAGGGCCAGGAGATTGTGCGCCGCCTGGCCAAGGACGCGGACATCCTGATTGAGAATTTTCGCCCGGGCACCATGGAGAAATGGGGTCTGGGTTACGAGGCGCTGTCCAGGGACAATCCGGGTCTTGTGATGTTGCGCCTGTCCGGATTCGGCCAGACCGGTCCGATGCGTGATCAGGCGGGGTTTGGCGCGGTCGCCGAATCGATGGGCGGGATGCGTTTTCTCACCGGCTTTCCCGACCGGCCGCCGGTGCGCTTGAATCTTTCGATCGGCGATGCGCTTGCCTCGCTGCATGGCGTGGTTGGCGCGATGATGGCGCTGCATCACCGCAATATGAATGGCGGCAAAGGCCAGGTGGTGGATGTCGCGCTCTATGAGGCGGTGTTCAACATGCTCGAGAGTTCGCTGCCCGATTACGACATGTTTGGCGAAATACGCCAGAGAACGGGTACCAACCTCAGCGGCATCGTTCCTTCGAACACTTATCTCACCCGTGACAACCAGCATGTGATTATTGCCGGTAATGGCGACAGCATTTTCAAGCGCCTCATGGCGTTGATCGGGCGACAGGATCTCGCCGACGATACGTCGCTCGCGGACAATGCCGGCCGCGCCAAGCGCGCGGACGAACTCGACCGGGTAATCGG
>CAMDRY010000187.1 GCA_945906975.1 Bordetella parapertussis
CCATGCCGTGCACGTTGTCGGTGCCAAACAGCTCAAGCACGCACAATCCCCGCTCAAGCGACTCCAGATGCTCGCTGCGCACCGGCCGCGCCAGCCGTCTAGGTTTATTACTTTTCATACTTTTTCCCGCGCTGCTTGACATGGTGTAATGGCACTGTCAGTATCATTGCGAACAAATGTTCGGAAGTTCAGAAATAGTCTAGCGCAGAACGCGCCGGCGCGGTAATCGCGTTGCATCGCGAAATCCGCCGGTGCCGCCCGGCCTGCGACGGGCGCTCCCAGGAGAACACCATGCAGCCATCCATGCTCGAAGAACTCGTCACTGTTCCCAACCCCTATCCCGTCGTCTCGGACGTGCTTTACCCCGATGTCTGGCAGCTTTGCCTGCAGGCGCGCACCCTCGCCTGGAACCCGGTCACCGACATTGATTACAGCGACCTCGAAAAGGCCGACCTGCCGCCCGAAGTGCGCGCCGCCGGCGGAGAGTGGTGGAGCCTGCGCGCCTGGATGGAACACGGCGCGACGCCCTACGGCGCCGAGCGCCTGCGCGAGGCGATATTCGACCACCAGCCCTTCGAGATCAAGCAGCACATCACCAACTTCATCGCCGAGGAACTGCGCCATCACGAGGTGAGCTTCCGCCTCGCCAAGGCGATCGGCAACTACGAGTCGACGCCGCGCGCCGATTACTTCAAGAAAATCATCCCGCGCTTTCACGATGAAAAAGACGAAAAGGCCATGAGCTTTTTCGCCGGGCTGTCGGTCAACACCTTGTTCGAACAATTATCCGGCGAGTTGCTGCAGGCGCGCTATGAGAACGCGCGCTTCACCTCGATCCGCGAAGCCTGCCGACTGGTGCTGCGCGACGAGGCACGGCACATCCAGTTCGGCCGCATCATCATGCGGCAGTTCTTCAACGACCTTTCCGTCGAGGAAAAAACTGTCATCGGCGTGAAATTCGCCAAGAAGCTGCGCGGCAGCCTGCTCAACGGTGTCTACGCGGTGGTCAACCTGCCCGAAGATGAACGCGAGCGCTCCGGTAAAAACCGCGCCCTCGCCGCCGAATACGGCCTGGGTGCGACACACCCGGACGACGAAATCGCCATCATCCGCCGCGGTGTCGACAAGATCCGCAAGGATGTGGGCCAATACGGCGTGACGATTCCGCACATCCCGGAAATCGACAACGCCCGCGCACCGCTGCTCGCACACTAAAAATTCAATCGCATTTCAATCACAACTCAATCACGATTCAGCCACGATTCAGCCAGGATTCAATCAGGATTCAATCAGGATTCAATCAGCCTTTACGCAAGCCTTGCATCCACCCGCCCTACTTTTCCGCCCACTTCGCCGAGGACCGCCATGACCAAACTCAAAACCTGCCATAAAGACTACCTGGCCCTGCTGATTGCGGGCGCACTTGCGGGCGCACTTGCAGCCCCCCTGACTGCCGGCGCCCAAACAACGGAAATCAACCTGCCCGTACTGGTGCCCATCACCGGCTTCCTTTCGCTGGAGGGTACCAGCCAGCGTAACGGCGCCCTGCTCGCTATCAAGAACGCGCCTGCCTCGGTCAAGATCACCTCGGAGGTCACCGACACCGGCACTTCGCCCGAAGGCGCGACCACCGCGCTCGAGCGCGCCATGTCGCGCGGCAAGGTATCGGCGGTGGCCGCCTCCATGCTCGGCACGCAAATGCTCGCGATGCTGCCGGTTGCGCTGGAAAACAAGATCCCGCTGGCGACTGTTTCGGGCACCGCGGACATCACCGAAAAGAACAACCCCTACGTGTTCCGCTTTTTCCCCGGCGACGCGGTGGCCAAGGGCGCGCATGTGCGCTACGTGCTCGACGAACTGAAGAAAAAGCGCGTCGCGCTGGTCTACCAGACCACCGCCTACGGCCAGAGCGGCCGCAAGCACATCATCGAACTGCTGAAAAAAGCCGGTGTCGACCCGGTGATGGAAGAGGCCCTCGATGTGTCGGTCAAGGACATGTCGCCTGTCATGGGCAAGGTGCAAGCGGCCAAGCCCGACGTCATCATGCTGCACCTGCATGGTGGCCCCTCGGCGCTGTTCCTCAAGCAGGCTGCGGCGGTCAAGGTCAACCTGCCCATCATTGCCGGCTCGGGCCTCAGCCAGCCCTCGACAGTGGCGCTGCTCGAACCGGGTGAACTGAAGGGCGTTTGCGCCGAGACCAACGCCTCGCCGCTCGCCGGCGGATCGCCCGAAATGGAAAAATTCCTCACCCAGTACCGCACCGAATTCAAGTCGGACCCGGACGGCTTTGCCGTAGGCCAGTACGACGCCACAGCCATGATCATCGACGCCGCAGCCAAGGGTGCAAAAACGCCCGAGGACATCCGCAAGGTACTCGCCGGCGGCAGCTACAAGGGGATCGCCATGACCTACAAATCCGACGGCAAGGGCAACATGGCCAACTCGGCGGTGATCATCTGCTACGACGGCGTGAGCCGTACACCAAAGATCGCCAAGCGCTACGACTGAGCCGCGCAGGACTCGGGCCAACCGGACCACCACCAGTGCTTTTGCAAATTCTCGCCAACGCGTTGGCGCTGGGAGCGGCTTACGCCCTCCTGGCGCTGGGCTTTGTACTGATCCTCAACGCCACCGGCGCGGTCAACTTCACCCATGGTGACATGGTGATGGCCGGCGGGTATGTGGCCATCGCGGCGGCAAGCGTGCTGCAACTGCCGGGCGCCGTGCTGCTGCCGCTGGTGATGGCAGTGATGGCGCTGCTCGGCTTTGTATTTTCGGCGTTCGCCTATTTTCCCCTCAAAAGTCGCCCTCCGGTCTCGGTGTTCATTTCCACCATCGCCCTTGGTATCGTGTTCCAGAACTCGGCCAACGCGATGTTCGGTGCCGAGCCGCGCAAGGGCCCACCGCTGATCGCCGGCGGCATCATCGACGTCGGCGGCGTCAGCATCAGCCAGCAGGCGCTGGGCATCATCGCCGTCGCCATCGTCCTGATATTGTCGCAACACCTGTTGCTTAACCGCACGGGCATTGGCCGCAGGCTGCGCGCCACGGCACAGGACAGGCAGATGGCCGAGGCCGTGGGCATACGCGTCAACCGCATGATCGCGCTGACCTTCGCCCTCGGCTCAGCCCTCGCCGGCGCCGCCGGCCTGATGCTGTCCAACACTTTTTTCACCACACCGACCGACGGCACCAATTACATCATCAAGGCTTATATCGCCGTCACCATAGGCGGTTGGGGTAGCCTGTCGGGCGCCGCCTGCGGGGCGCTGATCATTGCGCTGTTCGAGGTGCTGCTGCCTTCACTGCCGCTGCTGATACCCGGGCTCAATACCATCGCGCCATGGATGTTCACGCAGACCGCCTCGACCATCCTGCTCTACATCGCGCTGCTGGCCATCATGTTCTTCCGGCCGCAAGGCTTGTTCGGAGAAACCGTGCAGCGACGCGTATGAACAAGGCAGCGGCGGTACTCGACTGGTCCAAATCGGGCATCCGGCCGCTGCTCATTACCGGGGTGCTGCTGCTCGCCCTGTGGCCGCTGCAAATGGAATCGGCCTACCAAATACGTATTTTCACCATCGTCGGCATTTACGCGCTGCTGGCGCTTGGTTATCAGTTCATTTTCGGCCACGCCGGCGCTCTGGCGCTGACACAGGGCACCTTTTTTGGCGCTGGGGCCTATGTTACCGCCATCCTCGGTGCGCGCTACGGCCTTGGCGGCGAATACACGCTGCTACTCTCCATGGCGCTGCCCTTCGTGCTGGCCGCACTGATTGCCGCACCGGTGCTGCGCCTGGAATCGCATTACTTCGCCCTCGCCACCCTGGGCATAGGCCAGGTTCTACTGCTGATAGTCATCGCCTGGCAGGACTTCACCGGCGGCTCCAACGGCCTGTCCGGCGTGCCCGGACTCAGCCTGTTTGGCTTCGAGGTGAAAAAAGGCCACGGCATCATGCTGGCGGTGTGGGCCTGCGTGGCGGCCGGCGCCTTTGTGTCCTGGCGCATAACCCGCGGCCTGTATGGCGCGGCACTGCACATTTCGCGCGAGAACCCGATCGCCGCGCTGTCAGTGGGCATAGACACGGCCAAACTGCGTTACGCGATGTTTTTGTTGTCAGCCATCTTCGCCGGTCTCGCCGGCGCCCTGTATGCGCATACCATCCGCGTCGTCTCCCCCGAGGCGATGGAGTTTCCCATCATGGTTGCCTGCCTCACCATCGCGGTGGTCGGCGGGCGCACCCATATCGCCGGCGCCATACTGGGCGCCATCCTCATCATCAACCTGCCCGAGTGGTTTCGCGCGATGGAAAAGTACTACCTCATCGCTTACGGCCTCGCGCTGCTTGCCATGATCATCGCCGCACCCTACGGCCTGATCGGCCTCTTGGAGCACTGGCGCGCCAGGCTGTGGCCGGAAAAACCGCGCGCGCCTCCCGCTCCGATTGCGCTGCATCGGACACACGGCGCAATAAACGCCACGGGAAACACCAAGGGGAACGCCACAGCAATCGGCGTACCGCTGCTGGAAATCCGCGCCATCCAGAAGCGCTTCGGCGGCCTGGTCGCGCTCGGCGGGGTGACGCTGACGGTGGCACGCGGCGAGATTTTCGGGCTTATCGGCCCCAACGGATCGGGCAAGACCACTCTGCTCAATATCATCACCGGCATTTATCGCGCCGACGGTGGCGCTGTGATACTTGACGGGCGGCCCATTCAAACCGAGGCGAGCTTCGCCATCGCGCGCAGCGGTATTGCACGCACCTTCCAGAACATCAACCTCGTCGATGAAATGAGTGTGCTCGACAACGTCGCGGTAGCGCGCTACGGATTTGAGAGCGCCGGCCTCGCCCAGACGGTAGCGGCCGGCTGGCAGGACCCGGCCTGGCGGCGTGCGCGCGCACAGGCCATGTCACTGCTCGATGCGCTGGGTGTGGCTGGCGTGGCGCAAAACGCCGCCGGCGGCCTCGCCTACGGCATTAAGCGCAAGGTCGAGATCGCGCGCGCGCTTGCGCTCGAACCCAAGTTGCTGTTGCTCGACGAGCCGGCCGCCGGTCTCAACGAAAACGAGCAACTCGACCTCGCCGAGCGCCTGCGCGTATTCGCCCGCGACGGCCTGTCCATCCTGGTTATCGAGCACAACATGCCCTTCCTGATGCCGCTGGCCCAACGCATGGCCTGCTTTGACCACGGCGAGCTGATCGCCACCGGCACGCCGGCTGAAATCCGCGCCAACCCGCGGGTGATCGAGGCCTACCTCGGCGCGCCCGAAGAAACAGCGCTGGCAAACCCGGCATGAGCGCGCTGCTCGAAATCGACAATATCATCGCGCGCTACGGCCAGATCGAGGCGCTGCGCGGTGTCAGCCTCACGGTCAACCCGGGCGAGGCGGTGGCCCTTGTTGGCGCCAACGGCGCCGGCAAATCGACGCTGATGAAATGCATCATGGGCATGCTCGCTTGCGCATCAGGCCGGATTCGCCTCGAGGGCGGGGACCTGGCGCGCCGGCCTGTTTCCGACCGCGCTGATCTGGGCATCGGCTATTCGCCCGAAGGCCGGCGCATTTTTCCCGGCCTCACCGTGCACGAAAACCTGCTGGTGGCCAGTCGCGACAAGGACGGCGGAAAGGCGCGCGCCGAAGAAATTTACGCCATATTCCCGGCGCTGCGCGAACGCAGCACGCAACTCGGATGGGTACTTTCGGGCGGCCAGCAACAAATGCTGTCCATAGGCCGCGCGCTGATGGTGCGGCCGCGACTGCTGCTGCTCGATGAGCCCTCACTCGGCCTTTCGCCGCTACTCACGACCGAGGTGCTCAACCGCGTGCAGGCCATCACCGCATCGGGCGCCGCGGTACTTCTCGCGGAGCAAAACGTGCGCAAGGCGCTCTCGGTATCGCATCGCGCCTATGTCATCCAGCTCGGCCGCATCACAACAACAAGCACATCGAGCGAACTGCTCGCCTCTGGCGATTTAACCGGCGCCTTCCTCGGCGCCTGAACTGCAAGGATAAAATTCATGACATCCGCAACACCCGCACCCTACACCCCGTCCGACTACGCCGCACTGCTGCAGGCAACGCCGGCTTCGAGCATCTACATCAACGGCGGCTTTGTAGAGACATCGGCGCGGCACAAGGTGTTCGGCAAGGCCGACAGCGCGCTGATCACCGAATGCGGCTACGCTTCGGCCAAGGACGTCGGCACGGCAGCCACAGCGGCGCGTGCCGCCTTTCGCGGCTGGTCGGCAAAACCTCCCGCGGAGCGCGCCAAAGTGCTGCAGGCGATGGCCGCGGCCTTGCAGTCGCGTTTTCGAGAATTCGTCGCACTCGAATCACATCATGGCGGCAAGACCATTGCCGATGCTGAAATAGACATTCGCGCCAGCATCGCCACGCTGCAGTGGTACGCCGGTTGCGCCGAGCGCCTTGACGGGCGTGTGGTGGCGAGCGCCGAATCCATACACCGCTTCGTGCGACGCGAGGCACTGGGCGTATGCGGCCTGATCCTGCCGTGGAATTTTCCGCTGCTGCTGATGATCTGGAAACTTG
>CAMDRY010000188.1 GCA_945906975.1 Bordetella parapertussis
TACCCTTGGGCACGGCGATGCCGCGCCAGGCCTCCAGCGTGATGTCATAGCCCTGCTCGTGTGCCGTCGGCACATCGGGCAAAACCGGGTCGCGCGCCGGCGCCAGGGCGGCGAGCAGGCGCACCTGGCCGTTCTTGACGTAACTGGACAGGGCGGCGGGCAATTGCACCAGGGCATCGACCTGGCTGCCGAGCAGGCTGGGCACCACCTGTGCCGCGCCGTAGGGTACGTCCACCACCTCGACGCCGCCAGACTTGAACAGCGCCACCGAGGAAATGTGCGTGTGGCTGCCGATACCCGAATTGCCGACAGTGACATTCTTCGGGCGTGCCTTGGCATCGGCCATGAACTCACCCAGCGTTTTCCATTTCGCGTCGCTGCGCACCGCCAGCACAGGCGACTCGACCAGCACCCGCGCCACCGCGTCAAAGGCACGGTAGTCGATGGGCATCATGCCCGAGTAAAAAGCGGTGGATACAGAATTGGAATTCCACACCAGCGTATAGCCGTCGGGCTTGCGCGCCGCGGCGACCTTGTAGCCGATCGCCCCGCCCGCGCCCGGATGATTGACGACGATCACCCTGGCATCCAGGTTCCGGCCCATGCCGTCGGCCAGCAGGCGCGCGGTGACATCGGCCGAGGAGCCGGCGGGAAAGAGCACGATGAGTTCTATAGGGCCTTTTTTCGGGAAAGGCTGATCCTGCGCGAGCAGCGGACCGGAGCCCGCAAGCCCGATTGCGGTCACCGCCAGTATCCGGGCCAGGGCTTTTTTCCATGCTGTCATAGCGCTCTCCTGTTGAATTACTCTTTGGCGAGAATTTCAGCAACGTCGACGCGGCGGCCTTCGCGCGCCGACACGACGCCGGCGCGAATCACCGCCAGTGAGGCCGTGGCGCGCTCACCGTCCATTTCCGGTTCGCATTCGCCGCGCACCGCGGCGGCGAATTCCTCCAGCTCGTCAACAAAGGTATCGTTTTTCTGGAAGGCAACAGGGTCTGACTTGGTGCTGCCGCGCTTGAGAAAACGCAAGCCCCCGTGCAGGTCGTAATAGGCGCTCGCTTCCTTGCCGTAAATATTCATCAGGTAATACTCGGAGGCCGAGGCGTAGCTGGCATTGAGCGTCGAGAGCGCGCCGTTGTCGTGCTCGAACACCAGGCTGGCCACGTCCGGGTTGTCACCGGGCAGCACCAACTGCGCGAAGCGGCCGTTGACCGACTTGATCGGCCCCATCAGATAGGTGAGCACATCGGCGTAGTGGATGCCGATTTGCAGCATCACCCCGCCGGGCATACCCTCGGCGGTATAGCGCCAGGACGACAGGTCGATTTGCCCCAGCCGGTCGCGGCTGATGTTGCTCTCGGCATTGACGAGCTTGCCGAATACGCCCTCGTCGATCTGTTTGCGCATCCAGCGGAACTGGCTTTCGCGCCGGCGCTGGTATCCCAGGGCCAGCACCACGCCGGCCTTGCGGCAGGCCGCAGTCAGGGCGCGCGCATCGGCGATGGTATTGGCAATGGGTTTGTCAAGAAAGACATGCTTGCCCGCCGCCGCCGCCGCACGCGTTGTTTCGAGGTGCACGTTGTTGGGCGTGGTATTGATAATGGCCTGGATGGAGCGGTCCTCAAGAATGGACTCGTAACTGGGCGCGGCCTGGCAGCCGTACTTGGCGGCAAAGGCCGCGCGTTTTTGTTCCGAGCGCGTGTAGCAGCTGACAATCTTGATCTTGCCCGAGCGGACAATCGCATCGGCGAGGACATCGGACCACCAGCCCATGCCCAGGCAGGCAACGCGTACCGGTTCTGCAGCCATCTATTCTTCTCCCGTCGTGCAATGCTCAATGGTATTGGTATTGCGCCGGCACCGGATCTCGCTGGCAGCGCGCGTTGTTTCGCGTTGTTTCAAAATGTCTCGAAACGGAACTATTTATTGTCGATGAGAAAGCCGGCGCCGATGGCCTCGACCGCGAGGCGCGCGATGCGCTCATCGGTCGCCCAGTCGCCGCCGCTCACGCCGATGCCGCCGATGCACTCGCCCTCGATGATGATGGGAAAACCGCCCTCCATCGCCGTCCAGCGCTCGGGGCCCGCGGCCAGCGCGAGGCCAAGGGCGTGCGAGGTGTCCAGAGCCTGCGCCTGAGCGCCCTTGGCCGAGGTGGGCCGTTTGTTCGAGGCCGAGGACACCGCCTTGGTGGTGCTCGAGTGCACGGTGTGAAAGCGCCCGCCGTCCATGCGCTCGAGCAGCATCAGGTGCCCGCCGGCGTCGACGATGGCAACCGATGCGGCGATGCCGGCTTCTTCAGCCGCGGCAATCGCCGCGGCCATCATTTTTTTCGCGCCGGCATAGGACAGGCGTTTGGCATTGACTACAAACATGTACTGCCTTTCAATAAAATTTACGATCTTTCAGAGGTCAACCTTGACGTTCGCATCCTTGACCACCTTGGACCAGCGAGCGATCTCGCTACGGATAAACGCCTGGAACTCCTCGGGCGAAATGCCGCCGGTCGTGGCTACCTGCGAGACCCAGATGTTCTTCATGTCCGGCAGGTTCATGGCTTTCACCGTTTCCTGGTACATGCGGTCGACAGTTTCCTTTGGCGTGCCCTTTATCGCCCACAGCGCGTACCAGGTGCTGACCACCATGCCTGGTACGCCGACTTCATCCATGGTCGGCATGTCGGGAAACTGTTCGGCGCGCTTGGGCGTGGCGATGGCCAGGCCACGCAGCCTGCCCGCCTTCATTTGCGTGGACGAAGTGCCCATGCCGTCGAAGACCACATCAATCGTCCCGGCGAGAAAGTCCGTCATCATCGGTCCGGCGCCCTTGTAGGGCACATGGGTCATCTTGGTGCCGGTGACGTTCAGGAACAATTCCATGGCGAGGTGGTGCGAGGTGCCGCTGCCGGGCGAGCCGAAATTGAGCTTGCCGGGGTTGGCCTTGGCGTAGTCGACCAGTTCCTTGATGGTTTTGAACGGGTGCTTGGGATGCACCACCATCACCTGCGGCACATAGGCCACCACGGTGATCGGGATGAAGTCCCGTTCCAGCTTGTAGGGCAGATTGGTGTAGAGGCTGTCGCCAATGGTATGGTGGATCGCCCCCATGAAAAAGGTGTAGCCATCGGGCGCCGCCTTGGACGCGCTGGACGCGCCAACGGTGCCGCCGGCTCCGCCCTGGTTCTCGATGTGCACCGGCTGGCCGAGCGCTTGCGCCAACTTGGCTGCAAGCGGTCGCGCGAAGGTGTCGGTGCCGCCGCCGGCGGGGAATGGGTTGATGATGCGGATGGATTTGGTCGGCCAGGCCTGGGCCGACGCGACGGCCGGAGCCAGTGCAATCAGACTCGCGGCAATGGCCATAGTGAAACGGGATAACACTTTCATTTTTCCTCCTCCGGTGAGAACCAAAATGCCCGCCTGGTCCGGCGGGTCGCGATGCGATTCTTATGCCGCCAATCTGATGCCAGCAAAAGCTGGCTGTCGGCTAGTTTGACACATCCGGTGGGCTTTCTACGCGCCTTTGAATACCGGTTTTTTCTTGGCCAGAAAGGCCTTGTAGCCGATATGAAAATCCTCGCTGCCAAAGCAGGTAAAGCCTTCGTCGTATTCGGCCTCGCTCAGCGGTTTCGGATCGGTGAGGCGGCGCGCAAATTTCTTGTGCCAGTGCGCAACCAGCGGTGCGCCCTCGGCGATGCGGTGTGCCGCCGCCATGGCTTCTTCATCGACGAAGTGGTCGGGCACGACGCGCGTCACCAGGCCTTTTTCGCGCGCTTCCGCGGCATTGAAAATCTGTCCCTCGAGCAGCATTTCCATGGCGGTGTTGTAGCCTGCGAGGTCGATCAGGCGCTTGATCTCCCCGTAGGCCATGACCAGGCCGAGATTTTTTATCGGCACGCCGAAGCGGCTCGACTCGCCGCAAATGCGAATGTCGGCAAGCCCGGCGATTTCCAGGCCACCGCCGATGCAGATGCCGTGTATCAGCGCGACCACCGGGTGGGGGCAGTTGGCGATGGCATCGATGGTGGTGTGCATGATGCGGCCGTAGGCGCGCGCCTGCGCCACATTGGAGCGCTCGTTTTCGAACTCGGATATGTCGTTGCCCGGTGCGAAGGCGCGCTCGCCCGCGCCGCGGATCACAACGCAGCGTATCGCCGCATCGGCCGAGAGCTCGGTGAACACGTCGCCGAGCCGCCGCCACATCGGCTTGGTCAGGGCGTTGAGTTTTTCCGGCCGGTTGAGTGTGACGGTGACGATGTGCCCGTCGCGATTTACCAATATCGTTTCTGTGCTCATGCTGGTCCTGGTCCTGGTGCGGCTAGGGTGAGTTGTGGCCGCGTGCACGTGGTTTCTGGCCTGTTGTGCTTATCGTTCCTCGGTTCCTCGGTGTCTTGGTGTCTTGGTGCCTTGGCCGCCGCGGTCATTGCAACTTGATGTTGGCATCCTGAATCAGTTTGCCGTATTTGGCCAGTTCGGTGCGCATGAATGCGGCAAATTCTTCCGGCGTGGTTTCGCGCAGTTGGGTACCGACTTGTTCGAGGCGGGCCTTGATTTCCGGTTCGCGCATGACGCGGTTGATGTCGGTGTTGAGTTTGCCTATGAGTTCGCGTGGCATGGTGCCTGGCCCCATCACCCCGTACCAGTTCAGGACCTCGAAATTCTTGATGCCTTCCTCGTCAAAGGTCGGCACATCGGGCAACTGCGGCAGACGGCGCGAGGTGGATATGGCAAGGCCCTTGAGTCGGGTGCCTTTGATGTGCTCCATCACCGGGGGCATGGTGTCAAAGTTCATCGCCACCACACCGGCCAGCAAGTCTTTGATGCCGTCACCCGACCCCTTGTAGGGTACGTGTACGATCTTTACGCCGGTGAGCAACTGAAAGAGCTCTCCCGCCAGGTGCTGGCTGCTGCCGTTGCCCGAAGAGGCGTAGTTGTATTTGTCCGGACTGGCTTTGAGCAGGGCCACCAGTTCTTTGACGTTCTTTGCCGGAATGGACGGATGCACCGCCAGAACGTTGGGCACATAGCCGACATAAGAAATCGGCGCAAAGTCCTTGAGCGGATCGTAGGGCAGTTTGTTCAAGTGGGGCCCTATGGCATGCGAATTGGCGTGGCCCATGATCAGCGTATAGCCGTCTGCGGGGGCCTTGGCGACCAGGTCGGCGGCAATGGCACCCGTGGCGCCGGCGCGATTTTCCACCAGCACCGGCTGGCCCCAGACTTCGCTCAGGCGCTGTGCAATGACGCGGGACACGATGTCGGTTCCACCACCGGGAGCGAAGCCAACCAGGATGCGCACCGGCTTGTTCGGATAGGTCTGCGCGTGGGCTGCGGTGCAGACGGCGAGCAGCAGGGCTGTGGCGATACGGATAAGGCGGGACATGGTTTTTCCTCCGGGTGGGTCTGCGCGCCCTCGGTGCGGGGCGTTGTTTTCAGGGGACTGCAAGCCTATGCCGCTTTGCGCGCCGGCTGGCGTGCGCATTCGACCAGGTAATCGAGCGCCGCCTGGGCGCCGCCTTTTTTGTGCGGCACACCGGCAAGGGCGAGACCCATTTCCACACCGGACAGCGTTCCGGCCAGCGTGAGGTCGTTGAAGTCGCCCAGGTGGCCGATGCGGAAAATCTTGCCGAGCATTTTGCCCAGGCCCATGCCCAGCGACATGTCGTAGGCGTCGAGGATCGCCTTGCGCAGTGCATCGGCATCGTGGCCGGCGGGCATCATCACGGCCGTCAGCGCGCTCGAATATTCTTCGGGAACGGCGCAGAGTATCTCCAGGCCCCAGGCGCGCACCGCGCGCCGCGTCGCCTCGGCGTGGCGGTCGTGACGCGTGAACACGTTTGGCAGGCCCTCTTCCTGCAGCATTTTGAGTGCCTCGCGCAAGCCGTAGAGCAGGTTGGTTGCAGGCGTGTAGGGGAAGTAACCGGTCTTGTTCTGTGTGATCATTTCTTCCCAGCCCCAATACGCCTTGGGCAGCGTCGAGGATTGCGCCGCCTTGCGCGCTTTTTCGCTGACACAATTGAATGACAGTCCCGGTGGCAGCATCAAGCCCTTTTGTGAGCCGGCGATCGTCACATCAACGCCCCATTCATCGTGGCGGTAGTCGATCGAGCCGAGCGAGGAAATGGTGTCCACCAGCAGCAGGGCCGGATGGTTCGCCGCATCGATGGCCTTGCGAATAAGCGGAATGCGGCTGGTCGCGCCGGTGGAGGTTTCGTTGTGCACCACGCAGACTGCCTTGATCGTGTGGGCCTTGTCTTCGCGCAGTTTGGCCTCGAGCGTTGCCGCATCGGCGCCGCGGCGCCAGTCGGTCGGGATGAACTCGGTGACGATACCCAGCTTGGTCGCCATCTTGTGCCACAGCGCGGCGAACTGGCCGGTCTCGAACATGATTACGCGATCGCCGGCCGATAGCGTGTTGACCAGCGCCGCCTCCCAGGCCCCGGTGCCCGAGGCCGGAAAAATCACCACCGGCTGCTTGCTCTGGAACACCGTTTTGAGGCCGTTGAGCACTTCCAGTCCAAGCAACCCGAACTCGGGTCCGCGGTGATCCAT
>CAMDRY010000189.1 GCA_945906975.1 Bordetella parapertussis
TGGAATTGCAGGCGCTGATGGCCGACAAGGTCGGGCCCTTTCGCACCGGGCCGCGCCTGCTTGAGGCGGCGCGCGGCCTCGATGCGCTGGAACAGCAAATGGGCAGTCGTCCACCGCCCGGGTCTGCGCGCTACGACATGGTGCTGATGGACTGGCTCGACCTGCGCAACATGCTGCTGGTGGCGCGCACCGTGGTGCTGGCCGCGCTCGCGCGCACCGAGAGCCGCGGCGCGCACCAGCGTGAGGACTTCCCCGAACCGCTGGCGGAGTGGGAGCTGAACCAGGTGTTTTCGTTCAAGGAGCGCAAGCTCGCGTTGCGGCAGCGGCGCGCCGCTGCGCCGGTCGACGGGGTGGCGGCATGACGCAAATCGCCCGGCTGCATATTCACCGCGGCTCCCCTGACAGCGAAACAAGGGTGGAGACCTTCGATGTGCCTTTCGAGCACGGCCATTCCCTGCTCGACGGTTTGCGCTGGATTCGCGCCACCAGCGATGCCACGCTCGCGGTGCGTTACTCGTGCATCAACGCCAACGCCTGCAAGGAGTGCATGATGGAACTGGACGGCGATGTCGTCTACGCCTGCACCGCGCGACTGCAGCCCGGCGACATGCACGTGGCGCCATTGCGAAAAAAAGCCTTGATACAAGACCTCGTCACCGAGATCGCACCCAGCGACGAGCGTCTGGCGCCCTGACGTGACGAAGCCGCGGTTTTGCTGCGGCGGTTTTATATCAATCGGCCCGAAAGCCCCGCCAGGCGGGCATTTTCAGCCAATGCCTGATAAAAAATCAGCATGGTTCGGCGGTGTCTATCGGTGTTTGTCCTTGTTTTAGGGCGCCCAACAGCAGCAAGGCTGCGCCGAGCGCGACAGCGGCCCCTGCGGCGAGCAGCGGCACGTCAAAGCCGCGGCCCTCCCCGGCGATGAAGCCGGCGGCGACCGGGCCGAGGATCTGCCCCAGTCCGAAGGCGATGGTGAGCAGGCCGATTACGCGTCCGCTTTGCGCCGGCGCGATGCGCGCGGCGAGATTGAATGAAAGCAGGGTTATGCCGACAAAGGTGCCGCCGAAGCTGAGGGCGGCGCCCAAAGCGGCGGCAAGGCTGCCCGACAGTACCGGCAGTACGATGCCGGCGGCCTGGATCAGGTGCGCGGCAATGAGCGCCTTGAGCGGGCCGGTTTTTTTCATCACCGCGCTCCAGGCCAGCGCCGAGGGCGCGGCGGCAAGCCCTACCGCAACCCAGGCGTACTCGCCGAAGGCCGAGAGGCCGGGTGTGGTCTTGATGATGGCGACAAGGAATGTGCCGCTGACGATGTAGCCCAGGCCCTCGCAAAAATAAGCCAGGATTAGCAGACTCATCGGAAAGGCCAACGCGGCGCGTGGTGAGGGGGTGGAGGCCGACATCGCGCCGGTTGCGGCCAGCACGGCGGGTGCCGCCTGCGCCTTGGTGGCGGGCGTTTTGGGAACAGTCCAGCACAGCGGCAGCAGCGCGAGGCTCAAAAGCGCGAGTGCCATCCAACCGCCGCGCCAGCCCAGATGCTCCCCGGCTTGCGCCAGCAGCAGACCCGACAGGGCAATGCCGGTGCCCACGCCGGCAAAGTGCACACCCATGCGCGCTTCGTGGCCTGTCGCCTGCAAGGCCTGCGTCACCAGTGTGCCGGCGATGACGAACACACCGGCGCTGGCAATGCCGCCGGCAAAGCGCAGCGCGAGCCACGTCATGCTGGCGTCGCTCCAGGCGATGGCACCAGTGCTGATCACGCTGGCCACCAGGCAGATGCGCAGCAAGCGGCGCCTGTCCATGTGCGCCGGGATGACGGTGGTGGCGATTGCGCCGATGAGATAACCGAGGTAATTGGCCGATGCGATGAGTCCGGCCATCTCATTGCCAAAGCCGATGGCGCGCTGCATCGCCGGCAGCAGCGGTGTGTAGGCGAAGCGCCCTATGCCCATGGCGATGATGAGGCTGCAGACGCCGGCCAGCAGGGCTTTGTTCTGGGTTTGCTGTTGGGCGCGGCTGTTCACGCTGCCTCTCACGCCATTCCCGAACAGATGCTGCCCATCAAGGGGCAGCCAGCAGGGGGCAGGTGTGGCCCAGGCTTATCGTGCTTATCGCGCTTAACGTGCTCAGCGTGCTCAATACGCTTAACACCGCAACATGCGCGATGCCCGGACACACTCAGGCGCTTCGCAGCAGGGCTGCGGCGAGCAGCGCCCAGGCGACAATCCAGGCGGCGCCGCCCAAGGGCGTGATGGCGCCAAGCCAGCGCGTGCCGGTGAGCGCCAGCAGGTAGAGGCTGCCCGAGAACAGTACGATGCCCGCGGCCATCAGAGCGCCTGACCATTTGACCAGGTCCGACTCGGGCAGATGCGCCGCGATCATGCCTAGGGCGAGCAGGCCGAGGGCATGATAGAAGTGGTAATCGACGCCGGTGCGGTAGACCGCCAGCATGTCGGCGGAAAGCTTGTCCTTGAGGCCGTGCGCGCCAAAAGCCCCCAGCCCCACGGCGAACATCATTGCCAGGCTGCCGAGCAGCAGGAAAATCTTGGCCGATTGCGGCATGGCCTAGAACTCCAGCGCGTCGGCGATGGCGGCGATGCCGGCCTTGGCGCAGGTGTCGTCGTTGTCGCCCCCGGGTGCGCCCGAAACGCCTATGCCGCCGACCACCTGCCCGGCCGCCTCTATCATCAGTCCGCCGCCGACCGCGACCACGCGCGGCAGGTTGCGTATGCCGCTTGAGGCCTGCCCGGGCTGGGTTTGTGCCGCGAGTTCGGTGGTGGGCGTGCGAAAGCTCACCGCAGTCCAGGCCTTGCCCGTTGCGGTCTCCGGCGTGTGCGGACCGGCAAAGCGGTCGCGCAGCATGACGATGGGGGTGCCGCTGCGATCGACCACCGAAACGGCCACCTGCCAGCCGCTGTCACGGCATTTTTTCTGCGCCGCCTGCGCCGCCTTGAGGGCGGTGTCCGGGCTCAGCGTCTTGAAAGCCAGGGTGGCGGCGTCGCCCTGGGCGAATGCGTTGCCGCAAAGCGTCAGCGCAGCCAGCGTGAAAGGAATGATTGCGATAGTGGGGATGAGGGTTTGCACCGGGGCTCGTATCAGGGCTTGAATCAGGGCGCGCATGGGGGCTCCTTTAAAGGTTTGCCGCGGGGAACAAATCTACCCGGCAGGCCATTGTGCGGTTTCATGGGAAAATACGCCATGCCCCCCGCCATCATCGCCAGCCTGGCTTCGCTCAAAGATCTTGTGGGCAGCGAGGTCGCGGTCACCGAGTGGGTGGAGATTTCGCAGGCGCGCATAGACCAGTTTGCTGCGGCGACCGGCGATCACCAATGGATACATGTCGATCCGGCGCGTGCGCTGGCCGAGTCCCCGTTTGGCACGACCATCGCCCATGGCTTCCTGACATTGTCGCTGCTGCCGCATTTTCTTGCGCTGGCCTTGCGCATGGAGGGGATGCGCATGGGGGTGAACTACGGACTCAACCGCGTGCGCTTTACCGCGCCGGTGCCGGTCGGATCGCGCTTGCGCGCGCGCTTTACACTTGCCGGCGTCGAGGACATCGAGGGCGGCGCGCAGACCGCCTGGAATGTGGCGGTGGAGCGCGAGGGCGCGGACAAGCCGGTGTGCGTGGCCGAGTGGCTGACGCGACGCTACGAATAGCCGCACCGCGCGCCTGATTTTCACCTTTCACCTTTCACCTTTTACTTTTTTCGCAAGGCACCATGAATAAAAACCCCAATGCCCTGCTGATCGAACGGTTTTACGAAGCCTTTCGCCGTTGCGACGCGGTTGCGATGAGCGCGTGTTATCACGCCGATTGTTCTTTTTCCGATCCGGTGTTCCAGCTATTGAAAGGCGAGCAGGTTGGCGCCATGTGGCGGATGTTGTGCGGACGCGTGCGCAACCTGTCTCTTGACTATTCGGGCATCGAGGCGGGCAATGGCAGCGGGCGCGCGCACTGGGAGGCACGTTATGTTTTCTCCCCGACGGGATTGCCGGTGCACAACGTTATCGAGGCGGCGTTCACCTTCAACGACGGGCTGATCCTGCGCCATGTCGATCGGTTTGACCTTTGGCGCTGGGCCGGCCAGGCGATGGGCGTCAAGGGCAAGCTGTTCGGCCGCCTGCCGCTGGTACAGAAAAAAATTCGCGCCGAGGCCCTCGCCGACCTGGAGAAGTTCATGAAGGAAGAAAAATGAAACGCAACAAGATAGGCAATCTGGACGTGTCGGAAATCTGCCTGGGCAGCATGACCTGGGGCGAGCAGAACAGCGAGGCCCAAGCGCATGCACAACTGGACCTGGCCGTGGACAAGGGCGTGAACTTCATCGACACCGCCGAGATGTATCCGGTGCCGCCGCGCGCCGAGACCGGCACGCGCACCGAGAGCTACCTCGGGACGTGGTTGAAAAAAAAGGCCCGCGACCAGCTGGTGGTGGCGAGCAAGATCGCCGGTCCGGGTCGGCGCGACTGGTTGCGTGGCGGCAAGACCGCGCTTATCGCCGAGAACATCACCGAGGCGGTGAACGACAGCCTGAAGCGTCTGCAAACAGACTATATCGATCTTTATCAAATTCACTGGCCGGCGCGCAATGTGCAGAGTTTTGGTGCGACCGAATACGATCCGATCAAGGAAAAGGAAAAAGATGTCGCGCCCATGCTCGGGCAGATCGAGGCGATGGCGGCGCTGATCAAGGCGGGAAAGATCCGCAACTGGGGCGTGTCGAATGAGACCTCATGGGGCATCTGCCAGTTCTGCATGCTTGCCGACCGGCACGGCCTGCCGCGTCCGTTGTCGACGCAGAACGTCTATAGCATGGTGAGCCGCCAGTTCGATCTTGATCTGGCCGAGGTCAGCTATCGCGAAAAAGTGCCGCTGCTTGCCTACAGTGCGCTGGCCGGGGGCAAACTCTCGGGCAAATACCTGAACAACGCCAGGCCGGCGGATGGGCGTTTCTCGCTGTTCCCGGAGTTCCAGTTGCGCAATCAGCGGCCCGCGGTGGATCCGGCTGTGGCCGAGTACGCGGTGATCGCCGCCGAACGCGGCCTCGCCCTCGATCAGATGGCGCTGGCTTTCGTGCGCCAGCGCTTTTTTGTCGCCTCGACCATCATCGGCGCCACCACACTGGGACAGCTCGAGCGCAACCTCGCCAGTGCGGCGGTGACGCTCGAGGCCGGCACGCTCACCGCGATCGAGGCGGTGCATGCGCGTTACTCCAACCCGGCGCCCTGATGGAAGAGCTGATTGTGCTGTTGCTGTTCGCGGCGCTGGCCTGGCTATGGTGGGACAGCATGAGCGCGCGCGAGCGGGCCGTTGCCGCCGGCAAGTCGGCCTGCGCGCGCGACAACCTGCAGTTCCTCGATGACACCGTCGAATGCGTGTCGATGCGCCCTGCGCGTAACGAGGCGGGGAGGCTGGTATTGCGCCGCGCTTATCGCTTTGAGTTTTCTGATGACGGCGCCAGCCGCCGCGCCGGCAACGTGTCCATGCTTGGCGCCGAAGTCGAGTCCATTTACACCGAACCCTTTCTGGTCCAATAAGCGCCATGGCCGTAGCATCGAAATGGCTTGAAGCCACCGTCACCGGCCACAAGCGCTGGACAGAGCGGCTTTATTCGCTGCAGCTTGTGGCTGACGGGCCGGCGTTCCAGGCCGGCCAGTTCGCCAAGCTGGCGCTCGAAATCGACGGTGAGATGGTGGCGCGGCCGTATTCGTTCGTGAACGCTCCGGGCACGCAGCCGCATGAGTTTTATTACATCACCGTGCCCGGCGGGCCGCTGACGGCGCGGCTGCTTGCGCTCAAGCCCGGCGACCGTATCGGGCTGGCGCCGACGGTGGCGGGATTCCTCGTGCTCGCCGAGGTGCCGGATGCGCGCAACTTGTGGCTGCTGTCCACCGGAACCGCGCTCGGTCCGTTCTTGTCCATTCTGGGCACGGCGGCGCCGTGGCAGCGCTATGATGAGATCGTTCTGGTGCACGCCGTGCGCCAGGCCGCGGAACTAACTTATCGCGAAACCATCGAATCATTGATGAAAGCCCATCCCGGCCAATTGCGCGTGGTTTCCTTTGTCAGTCGTGAGGACTGCAGCGGCGCGCTGACCGGGCGCGTGCCGCAGGCGATCGCTGATGGCCGTCTTGAGGCGGCGGCGGGTGTGCTCCTTTCAGCGGCCGATTCGCAGGTGATGATTTGCGGCAACCCGGCGATGGTCGCTGACACCGTCGAGGCGCTCAAGGCGCGCGGCATGAAAAAGCACCGCCGTCGCGATCCGGGCCAGATCACTGTGGAGAATTATTGGTGAGCCTGCCCGCCTTGTGCACATTGCGCCGCGCCCGCATCGGGCTCCTGCTGGCCGCGCTGTCGTTGTTATCGGCCTGTGCCATGGTGCGTCTGGCCTACAACAACGCTGACACCGTGCTGCGCGTCATGGCGCAGGATTATTTCGACCTGTGGACCGAGGACAACACCGAGTTGCGCCAGCAGATCGCCCGCCTGCACGAGTGGCACCGCCGCGAGGAGTTGCCCGGCTACGCCAACCTGATGCAGGC
>CAMDRY010000190.1 GCA_945906975.1 Bordetella parapertussis
CTAACCAAGAGCTGTTAGATCCGAACCTGAAAGAAGTTCCGTACGATGTTCTTTACGAGTTGCTGTCGGTGAGTGAATTGGTGGGCATTGACATAGGACCTGAGCCTGTACCTGATGAGATCACGGTGTGAAATTTTCGGCAACTGTTGGAGCGCTATGGTCTCGGTCGGCAATTGCTCGAGCAAGTTGGAGGTTACCTTAGTATTCACTGCATGAAGGTGTTCGGTGAATCCATCGCGGATGGGCGCGATTATGAGCGACGCATCCTTGATCGCGAACGAGTCAACCGCTAGGCGCTATTGACATTCAGGCGAGCCAGACAAAGATGCAGACTAGATGCAAGAAGGCCGTGTAGTGGGGTTCGAGTTTTCGTATCGTTTGGCTACACGCCAAAAGTGCTTGATGCGCGCGAAGAAGCGTTCGATCAGATTGAGATCCTTGTGCAGATAATAAAATATCGAATGTCAACAGCCCCTAGTGCCGGAGTTTTTTTCTTCGCTGCTTGTAGATAATTTTCTAAAGTTAATGTGAGAGGAGTGAAAAATGCAAATCGAGGTTGTTCGGAGAATAACTACAGATCTCAGTAATCGCGGGCTGGATGCTATTGTGACTACTTCTCCTGAGAGTTTTTCCTACCTGAACGGTTTTCCTGTGCCATCGCAGGCGCTATTGCGCCACCGTCATGCAATCTCGATTCTGTCGGCTGACGGTGTACTTTCGCTGCTGATTGTTGATATGGAAGAAGCGACAGTACGGGCACTGTCCCCGGATACGCCGTTAGCGGTTTGGCGCGAATTTTCTGAGTCCGCCATGAAGCGCCTCGCAGATGAATTAAGATCAAGGGGTCTAGATGCGGGTCGCATCGGACTGGAGTTCAAGTATCTCTCCACAGGCGATTATGTGGAGCTGTCGAACTTGTGTCCGAACTCAAAATTAGAAGCATGCGACGACATACTACGCGATGCGCGCCAAATCAAGACCACCGGTGAAATAGACCTTATGCGCCGGCTTGCGAGAATTTCCGATACTGCCATTCTGCAAGCAATGCGCGCTATTCACGAAGGCTCGAGTGAGTTTGATTTCGCGGCGGCATTGACGACGAATATTTTCTCCCAGGGGGCTGAGCAGTTCAGACTCATGATCGTGGCTACGGGTGAGCGGAGTCAGCTGCCCAACGTAGGTCCGACGGCACGGAGGATGCAGGCGAAGGATGTATGCCGGTTCGAAATATTTAGCGTCATCCGTGGTTACCAAGTAGGCGTTTGTCGTACGGCTGTTGTGGGAAGTGCTCCGCCAGAAGCTGAGCGCCTGTGGGCTCATTTGATTGAATGCAAGCATATGATCATGGAGATGATCAAGCCTGGAGCCAGCTGTATTGAGATCTATACAAAGTTCTCGGCGGAGATGGCGAAGATCAATTTGCCACCGATTTCATTTGTTGGACACGGAGCAGGCTTGAGTCTGCATGAGGAGCCCTACATAGGCAAGACCGCTATGATCGGGACGCAGATCGACGTGATCTTGAAGGAGAACATGGTCCTTGGCATTGAGCCGCTGTGCTACCGCACTGGCTTTGGTTTCGGACTGCAAAATAAGGATGCAATTCTTGTTACTGCCAGTGGCTGCGAATTGCTGTCCGACGTAACGGATACGGAAAAACTCTTTGTCATTAGAAGCTAACCGATTGTCGGGATTAACCGACGGAAGTTGACTGACAGATTGGAGCGCGCGAGCGGGTAGTTAAGGGGGAGCGCTGCTTGATGAAGTTGAGATTATAGCCGTCAGCAATTTCCGTGTGATAGATCGCGCAAGGCCGTATCTGCTGCTGCCGTCGCGGTGTTGGTCAAGGCCGTTTTGTGAATGGGTAGGTGGGGGTGAATTAGCCGCTGACTCAACCTTGGAACACTACTTCGCGGGCGGCGCCGCGCACGTCCATTTCGTATTCGAGGTTGACGATGGGTGGGCGGCACAGGTGCCAGCTGATGCAATCGGTGCTGCAGCGACGCACCAGTTCGTCGATCATCAGCGGGCCGATGTCGTGCATGGTGTAGGCCTGCACTGAGATGGCGTCGACCCAGCCAAAGCCCAGCGCTGCAAGCCGGCGTTCCATTTCGGCGGCCACGTAGCGCACCTTGTCGCGCATGCCGTCGAGGGATGTGTCGCCTAGGCGCACTACGGTGTCGTGGTAATTGGCGCGACCCTCCTGCGCTTCACCGCCGCCGGCGATGATGAAGCTAGGTCGCTTGGACTGCGTGGGCATCGTGATCGAGAACGCATGCAGCACAGGCACGGCGGGCGCGCCCGCCACCGGGCACACGTTGGTGCGCGCCACCGGGTTGATGCCTTCCTTGTACAGGCCCCACTGTTCGAGCGTGGCCACGTACTGCTTGTTGAAGTCCTGGAAGCCGGTTTCCGAAAACGGCGCCGGCGAGCGCAACTCGCAAGCGCAAAAGGACGTAGTCGGGCGGCCGACGGCCTTCATGTAGCGCTCGGCGGCGGCAAACCCCTCCGCCAGCGGTAGCGGGTGTGGCAAGCGCACGCGCTCAATCTCGAACCCGGGTTGGGCAGCCACCCCGGCCGAATACTGGAACACGCCCTTGATGTAGCGGTAACCGCCCTGCGGGAAGTCGATGATGTCTGCCATGGTCGTTCGTTCCAAGTTGGGATGATGAAAGGTGCATAGCTTAGGTGCCCGGCCGCCCAATGACAAGTCGGTTTCGCTGCCGCACATTCTCTACCTCGCGCAAAAGCTGATGCAGCGCCTGGGCATTGTAGTCACCACGCTGGGCGGGCCGGAGAACTGCTGTTGCGCTTTTCACTGGCACTTCGGCGACGAGGACATGGAAAAGAAGGTCGCCAAATCAGCCTGATGGCGTTCCGCCGAATAAAGGCCAAACAGGTTCTGTCGCTGTGCCCGGATTGCGATTACAGCTTCGGGCACCACCAGAAAAAACACCACACCTTCAGCCACGTCAACATTTCCGATATTTTTATCGAGCACCTCGATGAACTGAAAAAAAATGGTCCATCCGATCAAGCGCAAGGTCATCTTGCATCACCACGCTCACGACGAGCTGCGCCGCCGCGACTCGACCAACATCCTTCGCCTGAAGCAGGCGGTGCCGGGGCTCGAAATCATCGATTCGCCCAAGTCGCTGGGGCCGGAGCTGCCCTTCGAGGAAAAGTAAAGGCGCTGCGCTACCTCGATAACGTGGATCGCGCGGTGGAGCAGCTGCGCCCGCGCATCGCCAAGTTCGGCTACAATCAAAAAGATGTCCGCTCCTAGCTGCAGACGATCATTTACCTGTAGGCCGGAGGAACTCATGGAACTGAGGATTGGACTTGGCAACTACGACCGCACCGCACCCGTGCTCAATGGCGACATCGGCGTGGCGGGTGCCCGCATCAGCGTGGAGAGCCCGCCGCTCGAGGAGTTGTTCGAGCGCGCCTTCGACAAGGGCGAGTTCGACGTAGCGGAGCTGTCCTTCAGCAATTATCTGTACCTCACCTCCGAAGGAAAATGCCCTTACGTGGCGCTGCCGGTGTTCCCGTCGCGCACGTTCCGGCATTCGGCCATTTATGTCCACGCCGACCGCGGCATCAACAGCCCGCGCGACCTGATCGGGCGCCTGGTGGGCGTGCGGGAGTACTCGATGACGGCGGCACTGATGGTGCGTGGCCTGCTGGAGGACGACTTCGGCGTGGCTTCATCGGCCATTCGCTGGCGCTATGGCCGCGCCGAGACGGACGAGCGGCCGCCGGTGGTGCGTATGAAGCCCCGTGGCGTCGAGGTCGAGCCGATTGCCGACGCTGACAACCTGTCGGCGCTGCTGGAGGCGGGCGAGCTCGATGCCCTGGTGGCCTACAAACCGCCGTCCTGCTTCGTGCGCGGCGCGCCGCAGGTGCGGCGACTGTTTCCCGATTATGTGGCGGCCGAACGCGACTACTACGCGCGCACCGGAATTTTTCCAATCATGCACGTGGTGGCGGTCAAGCGCGCGCTCGCCGAGGGCAGCCCGCAGATGTGCGTTGCGCTGTGCGATGCGTTCGAGCAGGCGCGCCGCTTGGCGTTTGCTGCGCTTGAGGGCTATGCGTCGTTGTCGGTGGCGCTGCCTTGGGCGCTGGCCAATCTGCGGGAAGCCCGCGCCGCGATGGGCGATGATTACTGGCCTTATGGTGTGGCGAACAACCGCGCCGCTATTGAGGCGGTGGCGCGCTACTCGAATTCACAGGGCCTGGCTTCGCGCCTGATGCGCGCCGAAGAACTGTTCGTGCCGGCCACACTGGGCTGGCGGCCGGAGCAGGTGCCGCAACCGGTGCTGTCCGGGCATTGAACGCGCCCGAAACATTTCATTCAATGAACGAGGTTTTCCCATGAAACGCATCGCAACAGTACTGGCTGTCCTCACGCTCGGCGTCGCATCGGTGCCACCGTCCGTGCAGGCGCAGGATTTCCCGCGCAAGCCCATACGGGTCATTGCGCCGGTGCCGCCCGGCGGTGTCATCGACAATAGCATGCGCATCGTGGCGGAAAAGCTGAGTGCGCGGCTCGGCCAGCAGATTGTGATCGAAAACCGTCCAGGCGCGAACGGTACAATCGGCGCGCAATATGTCGCGCAGCAGCCCGCCGACGGCTACACGCTGTTGGCCGCGGTGGACGGCACCATGGTGGTGTCGCTGAACAAGGCCATCTCGCCGCAGGCCCCGATCGCTACGCTGACCGAACTCATTCCTGTGACCAAGCTCGGCGACTTCGACATGCTGCTGGTGGCCCATCCGGGCGTGGGCACAAAGAATTTGGCCGAATTCATCGGCAAGGCCACCGGGCCGGATAAGGCTTCTTCGTACGGATTCGGCACGTCGGGCATAGGGTCGACCACGCACCTCGTCGGCGAAATGCTGGGCCAGGTTACCGGCGCACCGCTGGTGCACGTGCCGTACAAGGGCGGCGGGCAGGCACTGGTGGATGTCATTGGCGGGCAGATCCCGCTGGTGATGACGACCGTGGCAACGGCGCAGCAGCACGTGAAAAGCGGCAAGCTGGTGGCGTTGGGTGTACCGGGCGGCAAGCGCTCGAAGTCGCTGCCTGATACGCCGACTTTTGCCGAGAGCGGCCTCAAGGACTTTAACGTATCGGGCTGGGTGGGGGTGTTTGCTCCGGCCGGGACGCCCCGCCCCGTTCTTGAGCGCCTCCAGCGGGAGTTTGCCGCGGTACTGGCCGAGCCCATGGTGCAGCTGGGCTTTGATAGGCTGGGCATGGAACCGGTTGGCAATACGCCTGATGAATTCGGGCAGCAGATCCGCGCCGACCTCGCGCGCTGGACCGATGTGGTGAAGAAAGGCCGGATCAAGATCGAATAAGGGGGTGCTGCCAGATCTCGGGTAAGTAGGCCATTGCATTTTTTTAAATTATGACGGGTGAAGAGATCCATGCGCAGGAGCGCAGCGAGATTGGACAGGCTCCAACTGAAACGAGAGGACTGTTTCAGGCAGCGCAAGGGCAGCATCGAGATCAACCTGTTCAATCGAATATCCAGCGCAAAGTAAAACGGAAGACTCGTTCATGCCCCTAGCGAAAGTCGGTGACGTCAATCTCAACTACACGATCCAGGGGGAAGGTGACTGGCTCGTATTGATCGGTGGCTACGCGAGCTCGAACTGGCAATCCTGGGGTTCGATGCTTACGGAACTCGCCAAATCGTATCGCGTACTCGCTTTCGATAACCGCGGCATCGGTGGCAGCGACGTTCCTGACTATCCATACTCGGTTCAAATGCTTGCGCACGATACACTGGGTCTGATGGACCACTTGGGGATCGAGCGTGCACGGATTCTCGGGAAATCCATGGGCGGTGCCATTGCGCAATGGGTTGCGCTCGAACAACCGCAACGCGTGATCTCCTTGGCGATGACCTCGACCACCGCACGACTCGGCAATCGTTCGAAGAAGATGGTGCAGTGGTGGATGGACTCCGCGCGTGACTCGGGATTCGCGGCGTTGTTCCCTGGCGAGTTGACTTATTTCTATACCGCTGAATACTACGATGCTCATCCTGACGCCATCGCGCGCGCGGAGCAGGCCTTGATCTCGGTGCATCGCCCGCTCACTGGATTCCTCCGCATGGGGCACGCGCTCATTCATCACGATACCTGGGATCGCCTAGGTGAAATCACGATGCCGGTGCTCTTGCTGTGCGGTGCGGACGATATGATCACGCCGGCACGCCACTGCGAGGAGATGGCGCGGCGCATGCCGAACGCTGTTGTACACATCATCCCAAACGCGCTGCATGGTGTGATGTCGGAGCATCCCGAGACCTTCCAACTCGTTGTGGACTTCCTGCGAAAGCACTAGGGTACAGTGCCCCTGACCCGCGTTTAATTTTAGCCCGGTTGCAGTGAGAGTTTTCAGTCTCGCCGGTAGAGTTCGGGAAGGTGCAATTAGCTTAGGCCAGTGTTCACGGTCCACTGTCCCCGGGTACAGTCCACTAGGTCAGTGCCGCATCGCCAATGCGAACG
>CAMDRY010000191.1 GCA_945906975.1 Bordetella parapertussis
GACTTTTAGCCGGTCCGTAGTTTCCCGGCCCCTCGTTATCGTGCTTCATGATAGTCAAAACTGTGTGGAGCGAAGGCATCAAACACTCCTATTGGGAGTGTTTGCTCACATATTGGAATACGCCGAGCTCCGAGAAAGCCTTGGCGATCCCAGGGGCCGCGCCTGATTAGGCAGATGCTTGGCCCCTCATGTCTGGGTAGGCGACTTTGTATCGAGTTTCGGTGCGGGACTCTTCCGTGAAGGCCCAAAATTTCGAGCGCTATTGCATCAAAAACATCGGCTGAAGAAATACACAAGAAAGTGAGTGCTCATTAATACGCTTAGCGTGGATCTACCTCGTGATTTGTTCGCCTGAACATCGGCGAAAGCACGCGCTAGCACTAACTAACCCCGAGCTTCGTAGAAGAGGGAGAAGATGATTTACACGACTTTAGCTGGCGCTTAATCCTTTCGCCTACCCACCGGGTAGATCGGATAGGGGGCTGGCACTGACAATACCCACGTCTCCCGCTGCGCTGCATGCGAAGACACTTATTGATATGTAAGTGGGTACTACCTGTCGACGCTAGGCCTGTTAATTTTCACGAAAGCCATGCGACAAGTCGGAAGTTGCTGGTGGATACAGCCGGTCTCAGGGGAAGATCGCTTGTGTCCTAGGGGGCGGAAAAGCGAGGAAATACATCTTGGCGCCGTAGGCGTATCTAGGTCCGAATTTCACCGTGACCGAAAACAACGTACTTGAGCGAGGTCAACCCCTCTAGACCAACCGGCCCACGGGCATGCAGCTTGTCGGTAGAAATTCCGATCTCGGCACCAAGTCCGTACTCGAAGCCATCAGCGAAACGGGTCGAAGCGTTGACCATTACGGAGCTGGAGTCCACTTCCCTCAAGAACCGCTGTGCCCGCCCTGCATCTTCCGTGATGATTGCGTCGGTGTGCTGGGACCCATATTTCGCGATGTGATCCATGGCTTCCTCCATGTCTTTGACCAAGCGCACCGCCAGTATCGGGGCAAGATATTCCGCGTACCAATCCGACTCTGCCGCGGCCGCCATGCCTTCAACCAACTGGCGGGAAGCTTCGTCACCGCGCAATTCAACGCCTTTTTCCGCATAGATTTTAGCTAAGGCCGGCAGGACCGCAGGCGCGATCGTTTCGTGTACCAGTAACGTTTCCATGGTGTTACAAGTGCCGTAGCGTTGCGTTTTGGCGTTGTCGGCAATACGCACGGCCTTTCCGCGGTCGGCGGCGTCGTCAATGTAAACGTGGCAAACGCCATCCAGGTGTTTGATCATTGGGATGCGCGACTCAGTCATAATCCTGGCTATCAGGCTTTTACCCCCGCGCGGCACGATGATGTCGACGTATTCGGGCATGTTCAGCAAGGCGCTTACCGCCTCCCGATCCGCGGTTTCCACGACCTGCACCGCGGTGGCAGGCAAACCTGCCGACTGAAGCCCGCCCTGCACGCAGGCCGCGATCGCCAGGTTGGATCGGACGGATTCCGACCCACCCCGGAGAATGCAGGCGTTACCGGATTTCAGGCACAGCGCGGCCGCGTCGGCGGTAACGTTGGGACGTGACTCATAAATGATGCCGATCACGCCGAGCGGCACACGCATTTGCGCCACCTCGATACCGGAGGGCTGAACATGCCGGTTGCTGATCACCCCGATCGGGTCGGGGAGCAATGCAACCTGCTCAATGCCCCGCGCCATGGCCTCGATCGAGGTGGGTGTGAGTGTTAGCCGATCAATGAACGCATTGTCCTTGCCCGCCGATTTGGCCGACATAATGTCCGCCGCATTGGCGGCAAGAAGCGCCCCGATATTCCGACGAATCCCGGTGGCCATGGCAGCAAGTGCCCGGTTTTTTGCCGCACCGTCGGCGCGGGCGAGCACCCGCGATGCTGCCCGGGCGCGGCGGCCCAGTTCATGCATGTAAGTTTTGATGTCGGTCGGTGTATCCATCGGAGCCCGATTTTACGCCTTATGCCGAGGCGGGAGAATACATCGTCAGCAAGCCCGGGGATGGCCGGGGACTAAGGCGCGAACCGCATCCCAAGTTGCAGCAATTCGTTCCACGGGTCACCAGCGGCAACGCCCTTGGCCATGCGGTCAATGCGTGCCGCATGCCGCAGTGCGTTGCGTACCACTTTGGCCGGCACGGCTCGCGCGGCGCGCGAAATCAGGGTTTTGCGCGGCTCACGCCAAACCCTAGCCGCATTTAAAAGCTCTGGTAGCGCTTGTCCCTCTGACAGGCCGGACTGAACCCGGGCGAGCGCCCTGATATCCTCAGCCAGAACCCACAAAATACGGGGCAAAGCCTCACCCTCACCCTCAAGCCCTTCGAGAATCCGTGTCAAGCGCACGGTATCGCCGGCTAGCAAGGCCACCGAAAGGTCGGTAACGTCATAACGCGCCACATTCAATACGGCGGAGCGAATCGCCTCGTCCGCGATTTCACCCGGAGGATGCAGCAGACCGAGTTTCAGGATTTCTTGATGGGCGGCGAGAAGATTGCCCTCAACGCAGTCTGCGATGAACTCGAGGCTTTCGCGCGCAGCCTTTTGCTTTTGCCCACCGAGGCGTCCTGCAATCCAATCAGGGAGACGTGCGCGGTCGATCGTAGTGATATTTACAGTGACAGCGGACGTTGTCAGCCCACGGTACCACGCCGTTTCCTGCGATTTGCGATCAAGTGCCGGCAGGATTACCAGGGTGACGGTATCGGGCGCCAGATCTGCGCAATAGGCTTCCAATGCCTTGGCACCCTCGGTGCCGGGTTTGCCGCTGGGAAGGCGCAATTCGATAAGACGTTTTTCAGAAAAAAGGGACAGGCTGGCCCCCGCCGCGCCGAGCTGCTCCCAATCGAAATAGCGTTCGACCGAAAGAACCGCGCGCTCGCCATAGCCTTCATTCCGGGCTTTGGCGCGAATGGCGTCCGCCGCTTCCAGTTGCAGTAAAGGCTCATCGCCTTGTAAGACATATAAAGCTGCGAGCGGGCGCGTCAGGTGTTGCGCGAGCTGCTCGGACCGGAGTTGCACTATTCCGCCGGCGGCGTCGGTGTTTTGGCGGCAGAGAGTCGGCGTAGGATTTGTTGCACCATATCGGCCTGCATGTCGCGGTAGAGCAGTCCTTCCTCCGTCTCTTTGGCGAGCACCTGGGAATCATTGAAGCTGATGTCCCGTGTCAGGACAATTTCGTTGGACGGAACAAACTCAAGCCCTTTTACATCGGTAACACGGAAGCGATAGCGGTGGCGCAGTTGGTATTCTCGAACGCGGCCACCCGAATCGAGGCTGAGAATTGATTTTTCCCGCGCGTCTGCCTGCACCGTCAGAATCGCCTGAGCTTGTTTTGCGTCGTCTACCAAGCGTGTATTGGTGCCGGCGACGATATTGCGCTTGAGCTCGACGGCCATCGCGCCTGTTGAAGCGATATGAAGCGTTTCAAACGGCAGTGTGGCCTGTCCGCGTAACTGAAACCCGCAGGCGCCGAGCGCCAAGCAAAGCGTCGCCGCCACCACAGCCGGCAAGAGTTTTAGACTCCGCGGGCGCGAACCCACTGATGATCCTGAATTTGCGGCCGGAACCGCGCCATTATTCCCGAGCTTCATTCGCGTACCCTTTTCTAATGCGCTGATATCACACTACCACGTTGATCAGCCGCCCGGGCACGACCACGATCTTCTTTGGTGCTTGGCCATTGGTGTGCTTGAGCACGATTTCATGCACCAGGGCGAGTTTCTCTAGCGCGACCTTGTCCGCATCGTGCGGCGCGCGCAGATGTCCGCGCAGTTTGCCGTTGATCTGCAGAACCAGCTCAATCTCGTCCTGTACCAGCGCGCCCTCATCAACCTGGGGCCAGGGGGCGTCAAGAATCTCGCCCTGTTTCTGGGCAAAGCCCAGTTCTATCCACAATGCATGGGCGATATGCGGCACCACCGGGTAAAGCACGCGCACCAGAATTGACAGGCCTTCGCTCAGAACCGCGGCGCTCGCAGGTCCTTCGGGCAGTTTTGCCGATTCGAGTGCATTGAGCATTTTCATCGTCGCCGACACGACGGTGTTGTACTGGATGCGCTTGAGATCGTAGTCAGCTTGGCGCAGGCCAAGGTGAATCTCGCGGCGCAGGGCTTTGTGGACCTCGGCATACGCGCCGTTGCATGCGGCAGCGCCGATGACCGTGGCCTGCTGTTTTTGCGCGAAAGCCCAAACCCGTTTCAGGAAACGATATGCGCCGTCTACGCCGGAGTCCGACCATTCCAGCGTCTGCTCGGGCGGGCTGGTGAACATGACGAACAGTCGCGCGGTGTCGGCGCCCATGCTATCGATCAACGCCTGCGGGTCGATGCCGTTGCGCTTTGACTTTGACATGGTACCCACGCCGCCGTAATCGACTGGCAGGCTATCGTTGATGAGCGTCGCCCCGGAGACTTTGCCGGCCTCGTCGTGCGTGAGCTTTACTTCCTCGGGCGCAAAGTAAGTGATGCCGCCCTTGTTGCCTTTGCGCGAAAAAATGTGATTCAGCACCATACCCTGCGTGAGCAGTTTGGTGAAAGGCTCGTCAAATTTGACCAAACCCATATCGCGCATGACCTTGGTCCAGAAGCGCGCGTACAACAAGTGCAGCACCGCATGTTCGATGCCGCCGATGTACTGGTCCATCGGCATCCAGTAATCGGCGCGGTTGTCGGTCATGCTGTTTGCGCTGTCCGGCGAGCAGTAGCGCATGAAAGACCAGGATGAGTCGACAAAGGTGTCCATGGTGTCGGTCTCACGCCGTGCGGATTTGCCGCACTTCGGACAGGCGCATTTGAGAAAGCGTTCGTCCTTGGCGAGGGGGTTGCCGGAACCGTCGGGAATCAGATCTTCGGGCAGGACCACCGGCAGGTCTTTTTCTGGCACCGGCACCGCACCGCAATCAGCGCAATGAATAATCGGGATCGGCGTGCCCCAGTAGCGTTGCCGGGAAATGCCCCAGTCGCGCAGGCGATAGGTTGTCTTTTTTTCGCCCAGCCCCTTGGCCGCAAGGTCAGCGGCGATCGCATTGACCGCGGCTTTGAAGTCCAAGCCGTCGTATCCGCCGCTATTGACGCAGGTACCCGATTGTTTATTCGCGTACCACTCCTGCCAGGCGTCGGTCGAAAAGGTTTTTCCTGCCAGGGCGACAACCGGCTTGATGGATAGCTGATATTTTGTTGCAAACTCGAAGTCGCGTTCGTCGTGTGCCGGAACGCCCATGACTGCGCCGTCGCCATAACTCATCAGTACGTAGTTGCCTACCCAGACCGCGATGTTTTCATTGCTTATCGGATGCGTGACAAACAGCCCGGTAGGCATGCCGGTTTTTTCCCGCAGAGCGAGCTCCGCCTCCGTGGTCCCGCCTTTTTTGCATTCTTCAATGAACGCGGCGAGTTGTGGATTGCTTTTCGCCGCATGCTCGGCGATCGGATGTTCCGCCGCGACGGCGCAAAATGTCACGCCCATGATGGTGTCGGGGCGGGTGGTGAACACGTACATCCTGCCCTCCTGGACTGGCTTGCCGTCGCTGCCGGTGATCTGGTGCGGAAACGCAAAGCGCACGCCTTCGCTCTTGCCTATCCAGTTTTCCTGCATCAGTCGCACGCGCTCGGGCCAGCCGGGCAGCTTGTTGGCGACCGAGTCGAGCAGCTCGTCGGCGTATTGCGTGATGGCAAGGTAATAGCCGGGAATTTCGCGCTTTTCCACCGGCGCGCCGGTGCGCCAGCCGCGCCCGTCGATGACCTGCTCGTTGGCTAGTACGGTTTGGTCGACCGGGTCCCAGTTCACAACTTGGGTCTTGCGGTAGGCAATACCCTTTTCCAGCATTTTCAGGAACAGCCACTGGTTCCATTTGTAGTAATTCGGGTCGCAGGCGGCCATTTCGCGCGACCAGTCGATGGCAAGCCCCATGGCCTGCATCTGCTTTTTCATGTACGCAATGTTGTCGTAGGTCCACTTCGCTGGGGCCACTTTGTTGGCCATTGCCGCATTTTCCGCCGGCAGGCCGAAGGCATCCCAGCCCATGGGCTGCAGTACGTTGTACCCGTTCATGCGCAGGTAGCGGTACATCACATCGTTGATCGTGTAATTGCGCACATGGCCCATGTGCAGCTTGCCCGAGGGGTAGGGCAGCATGGAGCAGGCGTAATACTTGGGTTTTTCCTTTCCCGACTTGTCCTTGGCGTGCTCTACCGCGAGGTAGGCGTTGGTGGCGCGCCAGTGCTGCTGCGCGTCGCGCTCAATATCGGTAGGGCTGTACTGGGGATGCATTGTTGTTTTAGCAGCGTAAATTGAAGCTTGTAATTATAGCCTGCGTGAGGCGCTTGCCTGAACCGGGACAGCGCGGGCCTGAAGGGAAAAATGGGTGTAGCCGAGCCCAAGCCATGTAGTGAAATTGAGCCCGCCGAGCGCAAGATTGTGGGCTTGCGTCCGCGCATGGAATTTCGTCGTCCCCCTTTGCCTTCGCCGTAAGCACAAACG
>CAMDRY010000192.1 GCA_945906975.1 Bordetella parapertussis
AGGACTGGCCGCGGATGACACACCCGATGCGGGGGCCCGACTCGCAGAAAACGTGGTCAAGCTCAGACACCGACATCGCATTTAAAAAGGAGAACGCAATGAAAAAATCCACCAGCCTGATGAAACCGATGAAACGCGGGGACATCACCGACCTCGTCGCCTTTAGCAAGATCACCCTGGGCATCAAATGGGCCGCCGCGGCCAAAAAAATCGACCAAAGCAAAGAATAGGCCACCGCCGCCTGCCTCGGCCAGATGCAAATGACGCAAAAACAGGCCGAAACGGTGGGCAAGATTTTCGACCTGCCCGAAGAGGCCGTGCTTATACTGCAGACAGCCCCCTACAAGGGTTCAATGCCGACTGCCATTCCGACCGACCCGCCGATCTAGCGCTGGCACGAAATCGTCAGCGTCTACGGCACCACCATCAAGGAACTGATTCACGAGGAGTTCGGCGACGGCATCATGAGCGCGATCGACTTCTCCATGGACATACAGCGCCAGCCCGATCCGAAAGGAGACTGGGTGCATGTCGAACTGTCGGGCAAGTTCCTGCCTTACAGGACGTATTGAAGCCGGACGCGGTTTGGTCGCGCCGGTTTGATTCCGCGCGAATGGGTGGGCAGCCTTTGGGCCACTGCTCATCGCGCGGTGATTGCATGCCACAAATGCTGTTTTCTTATCATTCTTTTCCGGAGGCATTATGAATCGCAGAAAATTCCTGACCCAAGCCGGTGCCGGCGTCATCACCTCGGCGGCAGCGGCACAAGCGGTCGCCCAGGCCCCCTCCCTGCCCGAGGTACGCTGGCGCTGCGCTTCGAGCTTTCCCAAGAGCCTCGATACCATTTACGGCGGCGGCGAGACTATCGCCAAGCGCGTTGCTGCCATCACCGGCGGCAAGTTCCAGATCCGCGTGTTCGGTGCGGGCGAGATCGTGCCGGCCTTCGGCACGGTCGACGCGGTGCAGCAGGGCACGGTCGAGTGCACGCATACGGCGAGTTATTACTTCGTCGGCAAGAACAAGACCTTCGCCTTTGACACCACGCTGCCCTTCGGCATGAACCAGCGCCAGCAAAACGCCTGGATCTACTACGGTGGCGGACTGGAACTGGTGCGCGAGTTCTTCCGCGAGTTCAACATCATTTCCTTCCCGGCCGGCAACACCGGCTGCCAGATGGGCGGTTGGTTCAGGAAGGAAGTGAAGACCGTCAAGGACCTGAAGGGCATCAAGATGCGCATCGCCGGACTCGGCGGCGAAGTCATGGCACGACTGGGAGCGGTTCCGCAGCAGCTTCCTGGCGGCGACATTTACCCGGCGCTTGAGCGCGGTACCATCGACGCCGCTGAATGGGTTGGCCCTTACGACGACGAGAAACTCGGCTTTTACAAGATCGCCCCACATTACTACTACCCCGGCTGGTGGGAAGCCGACTCAATGTATTCCTTGTTCGTCAACACCAAGGAATGGGAAAAGCTGCCCAAGGAATATCAGGCTGCCATTGAGGCCGCATCCTACGAAGCTAATACCGACATGATGGCCAAGTACGACTTCCAGAATCCGCAGGCGCTGCTGCGGCTGGTCAAGAACGGCGTCAAGCTGCACGCCTTCTCGCCGGAAATCATGAAAGCGGCACACAAGGCTTCGTTCGAACTCTATGAGGAAGAGGCCGTCAAGAACCCGTCGTGGAACAAGATCTATGAACCGTGGAAGAAATTCCGCCAGGACGAATTCCTCTGGCACCGGGTGGCCGAACAGACGCTGAATACCTTCCTACTTAACAACCCGGATCCGATTCGCGGCAAGAAATAGCCGGTGCGGGTGATAAAAAGGCCCCGCGATCGGGGCCTTTTTATTTGGCATGTTTCACGGAGCTACTTCTGCTCCTTCATCATGCGCTCGATTGCTGCGGCAGGATCCTCTTCCTTTTTCGTGGCGGATGTCTCCTCCGCCTTGTCCGCCTCTGATTCAGGCGCATCGGCGGGCACAACGGACAGGTCGAGCTGGCGACGGATCTCTTCGGCACCAGAACCGCTGATACCGCCTTTCACTTGGGACACGTTACTGGTAACGATGCCCGGAAATGCGATGACAATGGACACCATCAGTACCTGGATGATGACAAAGGGGATCGCGCCCTTGTAAATATCCATGGTAGTGATTTCCCTGGGCGCCACGCTTCTCAGGTAAAACAGCGCAAAACCGAAGGGCGGATGCAGGAAGGAGGTCTGCATGTTTACCGCCAACAGCACACCGAACCAGACAAGATCGATGCCGAGCTTTTGCGCCACCGGCGCGAGCAGCGGCACAATAATAAAGGCGATCTCGAAGTAATCGAGAAAAAACGCGAGGACGAAGACGAATATATTCACCACGATCAGGAAACCCAGCGCACCGCCCGGCAGGCCCGACAACAGGTGCTCCACCCACAAATCACCGTTGACGCCGCGAAACACCAGGCTGAACACGGTCGAGCCAATCAGGATGAAAATTACGAAGCTGGTCATGGTGGCCGTCGATTCGACCGACTGCTTCATCAGGCCCCAATCGAGCTTGCGCCGCATCAGCGCCAGGATGATGGCGCCGCTCGCGCCCATGGCGCCGCCTTCGGTCGGGGTCGCCACGCCGAGAAAAATCGTCCCCAGCACCAGGAAAATCAGCACCAAGGGCGGAATAAGCGTGACCAGCACCTTGAACATCAGTGCCCTGCCTTTTAGTGTGCGCGCCTCCGGTGGCAGCGCCGGAACCGCTTCGGGCTTGACGATTGAAACAATGAACACGTAAAGCGCATAAAACGCGGTCAAGGTCAGGCCGGGGATCAGCGCCCCTTCGTAAAGATCGCCCACCGACGCACCGAGCTGGTCGGCCAGGATGATCAGCACCAATGAGGGCGGAATGATCTGGGCGAGGGTGCCCGAGGCGGCAATGACGCCGCAGGCCAGCGGCTTGGAATAGCCGTAGCGCATCATCACCGGCAGCGAAATCAGGCCCATCGCGATCACCGAAGCGGCCACCACACCGGTGGTGGCGGCGAGCAGGGCGCCGACAAAAATCACCGCATAAGCAAGCCCGCCGCGCACCGCCCCGAACAACTGCCCTATGGTATCGAGCAACTCCTCGGCCATGCCGCTGCGTTCAAGAATCAGGCCCATGAAGGTGAAAAACGGGATCGCGAGCAAGGTCGAATTGCCCATGATGCCCAGCACCCGCTCGGGCAGGGCCTGCAGCAGGGACGGTTGCAGCAAACCCATCTCCATGCCAACAAAGCCGAAAAACAAACCGTTGGCGGCAAGGGAAAAGGCCACCGGATAGCCCGCCAGCAAAAACACCACCAGCCCGCCGAACATCAGCGGTGCCATCAAGTCGGGGGACATTACAACGCCTCCGTCTTATGTTCAGCTGGATTGGGAATCAGGCCTTGCAAAAAAGCCGCGCGCTTGATGATCTCGGACACGCCCTGCAGCGCCAGCATGCTGAACGCGACCGGAATAAGCAGCCGCACCGGCCAGCGAATCAGGCCGCCGTTATCTGAGGACATTTCACTGATTTGGAACGAATTGACCAGCGTCGGCCAGCTGTACCAGATGATGATCAGCACCATGGGCAACAGGGCGAATAGGCTGCCGACAATGTCGATCCAGGCCTGGGTGCGCGCCGACAGCTTCCCGGCAATGACATCAATACGCACATGGTCATTGCGCTTTAGCGCGTAAGCGGCCACCAGCAAAAACATCGCCGAATTGAGATACCACTGGATCTCCAGCCAACCGTTGGAACTGAGATTGACGGTATAGCGCACCAGGGCGTTGACGGTGCAGATGACCACTGCAGCAAGAATCAGCCAGGCCGAGGCCTTGCCGATACGCTCGTTGAAAAGATCGATAAAACGCGACAAGCGCAGAAGTGAGGACATGGATGGTAGACCAGGTTAAGGGCAACAAATCATGTTTAACGCTTGAGCAATCAGCATGCCGATCATACCCGTTTTCCCTGTCCGTAAAGCCCAACTAAATGGGGGGTGCACCTGCTGAAAAAGCGCGCCAATCGGGCATTTCCAGCTTATCTACCGCATCTGCCTTACAATTCCGGATCCCTCCTACTGTTGGCGTCATCATGATCAATTCAATCCGCGGCACCCGTGGTATGGCCGTCGCGCCGCACGCCCTCGCCAGCCAGTCCGCCCTCGCCGTGCTGCGCGAAGGCGGCAATGCCATCGAAGCCATGATCAGCGCTGCCGCGACAATCGCGGTGGTCTATCCACACATGAACTCGATTGGCGGCGACAGCTTCTGGTTACTGTCGACGCCGGGCAAGGCGCCGGGCGCCATTGATGCCTGCGGCGCCGCCGCGCAGGCCGCCTCCATTGACTGGTACCGCGAGCGGCAAGTCACCACCAGCATCCCGTTTCGCGGCGGCATCGCCGCCAACACCGTGGCCGGCACCATTTCGGGCTGGGGCGCGGCGCACACGCTGTCGCGCGAATCCCTCAATGGCCGCATGCCGCTGTCGCGCCTGCTCGAGGATGCGATTCACTACGCCGAAAACGGCATACCGGTGACGCGCAGCCAGATGATGAACACCACGGGCAAGAAAGCCGAACTACTGCCGCAACCGGGCTTCGCCGAAACCTTCCTCGTCGATGGCAAGGTTCCGGCCACCGGCAGCCTGTTCATGCAAAAGCGCATCGGTGCCACATTGCGGCGCATCGCCGAGGCCGGCACCGATGACTACTACCGCGGCGAACTGGCGCATTCCATTGCCGCCGACCTCAAACGCGCCGGCAGCCCGATCGCGCTGGCCGACCTGAAAAACCACCGGGCCGGCCTGCGCGACCCCATGCATCTCGCCCACTCCGCCGGGGACGTCTACAACATGACGCCCCCGACACAGGGCGTGATCTCGCTGCTGATCCTGGGCATCATGGACGAGCTGGGCGTGCATCGCGTCGATGCCGCGGGCGCCGATTACGTCCACCTTTGCGTCGAGGCCACCAAACAGGCCTTTCGTGTACGCGACCAATACGTGACCGACCCGGCCTACATGTCCGTCGACCCGCGCGAGCTGCTGCAGCCCGGACACATCCGTGAACTGGCGGCCAAGATCGACTGCAACCGCGCCGCGCCTTGGGGGGCGGGCAAAGGCCCGGGCGACACGGTCTGGATGGGCGTCATCGACGGCGAGGGCCGCATGGTGTCGTTTATCCAGAGCATTTATCACGAGTTCGGTTCGGGCGTGGTGCTCAAGGAGTCGGGCATCAACTGGCAGAACCGCGGCTGCAGTTTCGCGCTCGATCCGGCCAAGCTCAACAGCCTGCGCCCCGGACGCAAACCCTTTCACACCCTCAACCCGGCGATGGCCCGCCTCAAGGACGGCCGCAGCATGGTCTACGGCACGATGGGGGGTGACGGCCAGCCGCAAACCCAGTCGGCGCTATTCAGCCGCATCGTCGGCTTCGGCATGGCGCCGCAACAGGCGGTGAGCGCGCCGCGCTGGCTGCTCGGACGCACCTGGGGGCAGGTGAGCGAAACCCTCAAGCTCGAATCACGCTTCCCGGCGGAGGTGATCGCCAGGCTCAAGGCGATGGGGCATGACACCGAAGTGCTGGGCGAGTACGACGAGACGGTGGGCCATGCCGGCGCCATCGTGCGTCATCCGAATGGCGTACTGGAAGGCGGTGCCGATCCGCGCAGCGACGGGAGTGTTGCGGCGTTCTAATTCAGCGACGAGATAGGCACCGGCTGGAAACCCGTGCCTAGCGCTAGTTTCCAGCTTATCACGCAGTCCAGTTCACCGCCCCGGTCCAGGCGGTGAGCAGCACCACCACGCCAAAGGCGATGCGATACCAGGCAAATATGGTGAAGTCGTGGCTGGCGATGTAGCGCAGCAACCAGCGCACACACAGGAAGGCTGACACAAACGCCGACGCGAACCCGACCGCCCACATGCCCAGGTCGTCGGCCGACAGCAAGGCCCGCTCCTTATACAGCTGATAGGCGCTGGCGGCGAATAGCGTCGGGATCGCCAGAAAAAACGAGAACTCGGTCGAGGCCTTGCGCGACAGTCCGAAGAACAGGCCGCCGATGATGGTAGCGCCCGAGCGCGAGGTACCGGGAATCAGCGCGAGCGCCTGCGCAAAGCCCAGCTTCAGCGCGTCGCGCCAGCCCATGTCATCGACCGTCTGCACGGTAATCTCATGCTTGCGCCGCTCCGCCCACAAAATAATGAAGCCGCCGACAATAAAAGCGAGTGCCACCGGCACCGGCTGAAACAGGTGCGCCTTGATAACCGTGCCAAAGGCGAGGCCCAGCACCGCCAGCGGCATGAAGGCGATGGCGATGTTGAACACCAAGCGCTGCGCCGCGCGCTCGGTTGTCAGGCCCGCCAGCACCGAGAGCAGCCGCACGCGATACTCCCAGCACACCGCGAGTATGGCACCGCACTGGATGACGATCTCGAACAGCTTGCCGCGCTCGTCGTTGAATC
>CAMDRY010000193.1 GCA_945906975.1 Bordetella parapertussis
TCTGTCACTCGGGTTCGGGCTGAATTAAACTGCTGCGATATTCGCTCCCCGCCCGGGCGGCGCATCCCACGGAGGCATCATGAACTCACCCAAAATCACCGGCGTCGCCGCGCTCGGCCTCAAAGACCCCCATCTGTTCCGTCAGCAGTGCTACATCGATGGGGCATGGGCGGACGCTGACAGCGGCAAAACCGTTTCCGTAAGCAACCCCGCCACCGGGGAAATTCTTGGCAGCATCCCCAACATGGGAACTGATGAAACACGCCGCGCCATCGCCGCGGCCAACGCCGCATTTCCCGGCTGGCGCGCCAAAACGGCAAAGGAGCGCAGCACCATCCTGCGCAAATGGTTCGAACTGATGATGCTGCACCAGGAAGACCTGGCAAAGCTGATGACCGCCGAACAGGGCAAGCCGCTCTCCGAGTCGCGCGGTGAAATCGCCTATGCCGCCTCGTTCATCGAGTGGTTCGCCGAGGAGGGCAAGCGCATATACGGCGACACCATCCCGCAGCACCAGGCAGACAAGCGCATTGTCGTGCTCAAGGAACCGATCGGCGTGTGTGCCGCGATCACGCCCTGGAATTTTCCTGCCGCCATGATCACACGCAAGGCCGGCCCGGCCCTCGCCGCCGGCTGCACCATGGTGGTCAAGCCGGCGACGGCGACGCCTTATTCGGCGCTGGCCATGGCCGAGTTGGCCGAGCGCGCCGGCGTTCCCAAGGGTGTGCTGTCCGTGGTCACCGGCGCCGCCGCGGCCATCGGCGGGGAGATGACCTCCAACCCCATCGTACGAAAGCTGACGTTTACCGGATCCACTGAAATCGGCAAAAAGCTGATGGAGCAATGCGCCGCAACAGTGAAAAAAACCTCGATGGAGCTCGGTGGCAACGCGCCCTTCATCGTGTTCGATGACGCCGACCTCGACGCCGCGGTTGAGGGCGCGATCATTTCCAAGTTCCGCAACAACGGCCAAACCTGCGTTTGCGCCAACCGAATACTCGTTCAGGACAAGGTCTACGACGCCTTCGCCGAAAAGCTCGCCGCAAAGGTTAAAACACTCAAGGTCGGCAACGGCATGGATGAGGGCGTCACCACCGGCCCGCTGATCGACGCCAAGGCCGTGGCCAAGGTCCAGGAACACATCAGTGATGCCGTCGCCAAGGGTGCCCGGGTTCTGGCCGGCGGGAAACCCCACGCGCTGGGCGGTCTGTTCTTCGAACCGACTGTGCTCTCCGGGGTGAACACCGGAATGAAAGTCACGCGCGAAGAAACGTTCGGCCCCGTGGCACCGCTATTTCGCTTCAACACCGAGGCGGAGGCGATACAAATGGCCAATGACACTGAGTTCGGGCTGGCGTCGTATTTTTACGGCCGCGACATCGGCCGCATCTGGCGCGTCGCCGAGGCGCTCGAGTACGGCATCGTCGGCATAAACACCGGACTGATCTCGACCGAGGTCGCCCCCTTTGGCGGCGTCAAGGAATCTGGCATAGGGCGCGAGGGTTCGAAGTACGGTATCGAGGATTTTCTTGTCATAAAATACCTATGCATCGGCGGCATAGACCGTTAAACCCGGCAAACCCGGAGAACCCCGCAACGTGAGGCAAGGCCCCATGCCCAAGGTCAGCGTCATCATCCCGGCTTACAACCACGAGCGTTTCGTGCGCGAAGCCGTGGAGAGCGTGCTGGCCCAGAGCTACGGCGATCTTGAGGTCTGCATAACCGACGACTGCTCTACGGATGGAACGGCCGATGTCGTCGCCTCCATCCGCGATGAACGCATACGCTTCAAACGCCTGGGGAAAAACAGCGGTGTCAGCGCTGCGATGAACGACGCCATCCGGCGCTCCACCGGGGAGTACGTCGCGGTACTCAACTCGGACGACTGCTACCTGCCGGACAAGACTGCAATCCAGGTCGACTACCTCGAAAACAACCCGCAGGTCGGCGCAGTCTTCGGTCTGCCGGCCTTCATCGACGACGCCGGCCAGCCCGTTTCCGGGCGCAATAATTTCTACAGCGGGGTTTTCAAGTCAGAAAACCATACGCGCGCCCAATGGTTGCGCAAATTCTTTTTCACCGGAAACTGCTTATGCCACCCGGCCGCACTGGTAAGGCGGCGCTGCCATGATGAACTCGGTCTTTACGACGAGCGCCTGGCGCAGGTGCACGACCTTGATCTGTGGATGCGCCTGCTGGGCCGCTACGACATCCACATTCTTCCTGAAATGCTGATGCTGTTTCGCATTATCGAAGGCAGCGGCAACGCCAGCGCCCCAAAGCCTGCGGCACTTTCGCGCACTGCCTGGGAAACCGAACGCATTCTGCGGCACTATCTTCAATATGATGAGGCCTTGTTTCGGGATATTTTTGCGCCAGAATTCGCCAGCCAGGAACTGGGCCGCCTGCCGCGCGCCGCGCAACTTGGTCAGATTGCCGTTAATGCCGAATCGACATCAGGCCAGGAAATCGGTCTGTGGGTGCGGCGCTTCGGACTGGAGATGCTCTATGAGAGCACGCCGGCCGAATGCCGGGGCGAACCGAATGCGATCACAGCCAAAGACGTCACCCGCCTGTCGGCGGAACTCGACCTTTACCGGGCAAAGGACGCACACATACTCCGGGAGCAGGAAAAAGTCATCTCGGAACTGAAAGCGCAACTGCCGGACGGACACGCCGCAACGGTGAAGCACACCAAACCCGACTGGCTGTCCTGGATCAGAGGCGGATAGGCCCCGATGTCCACGCTACCGCTATCATCGAAAAACACCGGGCGCCACATTGAGTTGGACGAGAAATACGCCCTGCTGCTGAACGCATTTTCGCCGGCGGCGCCGATGCATATTTTCAACAGCGTAGAATTCTTCCGCCTGCATGCCGGGCAGGATGCGCACTACTTCCAGTTGATTGAGCGCAAAAGCGGCGCGGTCATCGCCTGCATGCATTTCACGGCCGCCGGCGAGGGCTATTATCGCAGCCCGGCGCGCGGCACCTTCGGCGGCATCAGCGCAGTGTCCGCTCTGTCGCTGGAACAGATCGAACTCTTCGCCTGTGCCGTCGAAAACGAAATGGCACAAATGCAGGCCTCACGCCTGCAAATCGTGATGCCCCCGGCAAGCCACGACCCAACGCTGTTCGCCAACTGCTTCAATGTGCTTTACCGGCACGGATTTGGCGTGTGCGGCCAGGAAATCAATTACGACATTGATGTCAGCGCTGTCCCGCTGTCCGAGCGCATGGACTACGGTAACCGCCAACGCCTGAACAAATGCGTTCGCGAAGGCTTCACAACATCGCACCTTGAAGCGTCCCGTTACGAACAAGCCTACCGCATCATTGCCGACAACCGCTTACGTAAGGGCTATCCGGTCACCATGGATTTCCCTTCCATCATGTCCATGGTTGACACCTTCGGTGAGCGCATGCGGTTTTTCGGCGCATGGCGCGACCAAGAGCTCGTCGCCGCGGCGATCTGCATCGGCGTCAGCGAAAAAGTCATGTCTGTTTTTTACTGGGGCTATATCGAAGGGGTGCAGGATTATTCGCCTGTTGTGCTGCTCGCCTCGGCTATTTACGAACACTGCCAGTCCGGGGGTATCGCCCTACTCGATACCGGCATCGCAACCGAAGCGGGTGAGCCCAATTACGGCCTTATTCGCTTCAAGCGCAGCCTGGGGTTTCGCGAATCGCTCAAGCTCATTCTTGCCAAGGACCTGCCAGACCGTGCGTGACCTTGACCGTTATCAGGCAGATTACGCGGCGCTGCCGTTCGAGGACATCCAGGCCGCCTACCGCCGGCGCCACCTGCTTGAGTCCCTCGCAAACCACGGTGGCATGCGGGTGCTCGAGGTCGGCTGCGGGGCGGAGGCGCTATTCCTGCATTACCCCGGATTTGAATCCATGCATGTCGTCGAACCTGCCGAGCATTTTCACGCCATGGCCTTGTCGGCGGCGGGAGCCAACGCCGCGATACGCGTACTGCGAGGCACGTTGGAACAACTCGCCGCCGACCTCGCCAGTCACGAATTCGACTGCATTGTACTGAGCAGCCTGCTCCACGAAGTGCCCGACCCGGTCGCACTGCTCACGGCAGCGCGGACGCTTTGCCACCGCGGCACCAAGTTGCATGTCTACGTTCCCAACGCGCGCTCCTTCCACCGCTTGCTAGCGCTGGAAATGGGTTTGATCAAGGACGTGTTCGAAAAATCAGCGACGCAGCAGCGCATGCAACAGGCCGCAACCTACGACCGTGACACCCTTGAAACCCGCCTAAAGGCCGCGGGTTTCGACGTTCTCGAAAGCGGCAGTTTTTTCATCAAACCCTTCACCCACGCCCAGATGGCGATACTGCGCGAACAAGGACTGCTGACCGACGCCATGCTCGACGGGCTCTACAAGCTAGGGCGCCACCTACCCGACGCCGGGTCCGAGCTTTACGCAATTGCGCGCAGAAGCGACTGAAATGCCGGGTGCCGTCATCATCGCTGGAAATAATCTTGCCGCAATGGTGGCTGCACAGTCCATCGCCACAACAGGCCGACAGGTCGTCCTGGTCAACCCTGCCGCCCAGTGGGGGGGGCACTTCGCCGGACTGAAACTCGACTCCCGCCGCTTCGACCCGGGCATGGTCTTGTACGAGTTCAGCGCCTCGAACAGCGAGTCTTCGCCGGACGTTCGCGGCTATGACCCGACGCGACGTAATGACTGCGGAAGGTTCACCGGCATAGTGCGCGACTACGTGGAGCAACGCGTCCGCACTGTGATCGCACCCGATCCGGCCGTATTCATAGACGGCCGTGCCATGCCGGACATGGTACTCGCCAACCATGCAGCGTCCGTCACCTCATTCGACGGGAAAACGTGCGAACGCATCCGACAGGAACTCAAAGCCATCTGTGCCGCAGGCCCGCATCTGCTGCATGCGTCCAGAAAATCGGTTGATCCTGCGTTTTCCGGGTTGGATTTCGCCTCTGTCTCAATCGCAAATCATGGCCGGACGCTGCATGAAGTCCTGTTCGAGCCCTTGTGCCGAAAAATACTCGGCGTTGCGTGCAGTGACATTCTGGCGATCTATCACCGGGCCGCCTGGCTGCCGCTTTACTACCCGGAAACACTTTTGTCGCAATTTGGCGCGACACCCCAACGGCTGCCAGACACCCGCTTCCACTATCCGGCAGAAGGTTCGGCCGGAGCGCTGGTGCGCGCGTTGGCGCATGAAATCGAGGCCCATCCAAACATTCGCACCATTCGCAGTGCCATAGCCAAAATCAGTCGGACAGCGCCGACCACGCTTGAACTGGTGGACGGCAATACCGTCTCCGGCAATGAATTCATATGGACGCTGGATCCGGGCGCGCTTCTGGCCATTGCCGATCCGGCAACGCCGGGGACCGAAATCGCACGCTCCACCATAGGCCTTTGCTTTGTCGCCGTGGGACAAGACCACATCCGACCGGGCCTGGGCACCGTTTTTGTTCCCGAAGCCAAGCGCGCGATCTACCGTGTCACCGACCAGGAGGGATGCGCCCACCTCAAGGCGGACGAGCACCGGCTGGTCGTTGAATTCAGCCCGGCGATACTTGCCGGGCGCGGACTCGCAAGTGCGGAAGAGCAGGAGCAGGCACTTTTGCACGAACTGGCAGACTTGGACCTGATAGACACCCCCCGGTCGGTGGCATACTGCGCGGTAAAGATACTGACCAATGCCTTGATGATCCCAAACAACGCGAACCGCAGTGCGTTCCTGCAACAACAAGACTGGCTGCACCGGCATTTGCCGGCGATTCGCCTGGCCGGGCCCTCTGCAGGCTTCCATGTCGGCGCGATGAACGACCAGATCGTGCAAGGCCTGAAGCTTGCCGCCGAGTTGGGAGCGACCGCATGAGCAAGTCGGAACTGGACCGCATTGCACGTGAATATCACACCAGCGCCGAGGTTCCTGACAAGCACATAGAAGACCTCTGCCAGCGTTACTGCGGGGACTGGATTTTGCAGGCACTGGGCCCCGCAAGCCGCGTACTCGAACTCGGTTTCGGTGAGGGCATCATCACGCGAATGATGCTTGGCGCGCGGCGCAGTCTCACGGTAGTGGAGGGTTCTCAGATATTGCACGTGGCGCTGCAACGCGAGTTCGGCACGGACCTCACCGCAATCCATGCCCTATTCGAAGAGTTCAGCCCCGACGCCCCCTTTGACGCCGTGGTCGCTTCGCACATACTCGAACACGTGGACTATCCGGTTGCACTGCTGCGTCGCATACGCACGTGGCTGGCACCCGGCGGGCGGCTCATCGTCGTCGTACCCAACAAGGAATCCTTGCACCGCCGCCTGGCCGTACTGATGAAACTGCAACCAAAACTGGACTCGCTTGGGGCGCGCGACAAGCTGGTAGGGCACCAAAGGGTGTACTCCCATGAAACCCTGGCCACCGACCTCAAAGCCGGCGGATTCGA
>CAMDRY010000194.1 GCA_945906975.1 Bordetella parapertussis
CGGCGTACTGACACAGCGGCCGCGGCGGTTGAATGTCCAGCCGTGATAGGAGCAGGCCAGCCCATCCGGTCTGATCTGGCCGTAGACAAGCGAAGCACAGCGATGCGGGCAGCGCGCCCCGAGCAGGCTAACGCCGCCGTCCTGTTCGCGATAGGCCACCAGGTCTTCGCCCAGCATGCGCACGGGGTAGGGCAGATCCTTCAGATCCCGTGACAGGCAAAGCGGGTGCCAGTAGTGGCGCAGCATTTGGCCGCCAAGCGTGGCCGGCTCGGTGCGTGGAAATTCGCGCAAAAAAGCGGCGTAGGACTCGTTGTTGGGCTGTTCGGACAAATCGATCATGAACTCCGTCTCCGTATTGACCTTGATGCGCCCGACCCGCCTCAGTCGACCCGCGCGCCGGTCGCCTTGACGAGCTTGCCGTACTGGATGTTTTCCTCCCGCAGGATTTCCGCATATTGCTCGGCGCTGATGCCCACGCCCTCAACGCCCAGCACCGCAAGCCGCTGCTGTACCTCGGGCGACTTGACCGCCTTGATCAGCTCCGCGTTGAGTTTTTCGACGATATCGCGCGGCGTTTTTATCGGTGCAAAAAAGCCCAATGTCGGCGTCAGCTCAAAACCCGGCACACCCGATTCGGCGATGGTCGGGACTTCCGGTGACAGGGCGCTGCGCTTGGCTGTGGCGGAGGCGAGGATGCGGATTTTTCCAGCCTTGGCCTGCGGCCCGGCGAGGTTAAGTCCGGCGAAGGCGACCACGACGTCACCGGACATGACGGCCGGAACCACTTGTGCCCCGCCTTTGTATGGAACGTGATTCATATCCAAGCCGGCCTGCAATTTAAGCGCTTCCATCGCCAGGTGGTGCGCCCCGCCGTTTCCGGCAGAGCCATAGAGCAGGCCCGGTTTGGCCTTGGCCAGCGCGATCAGTTCCTTGACGCTCGAAATACCTGCGCCGGCATGGGCGATCAGGTAGAGCGGCGACGTCGCCGACAGACTCACCGGCACCAGATGCTTGAGCGGCTCGAAAGATGCATTGCGCGGAAAATGCGGGTTGATGGAGACGACCGACGAATCGGCCATCAGCAGGGTGTAACCATCCGCCTGCGCCGCCATGACCAGCTCCGCGGACAACAGCCCGCCTGCGCCCGGACGGTTATCCACAATGACCTGCTGGCCCATGTTCTCCGAAAGTTTCTGGCCAACCGTGCGCGCCAACACATCGGGCGAGCCACCGGGTGCGGTGGACACAATAATGCGGATAGGCTTGTTTGGAAAGGACTGGGCCTGCACGGCGGCAGCACTCACCAGCGACACGGCACCCAGCGCAAACAATGCGATTTTTCGCATGTGACTTCTCCTTTTGGTATTGCGGAAATGACGGCATTCCGCTTTTGATGGTTGGTGGCGAGCGAGCAGGTTAAGCGTGGCGTTAGAATGTGTCTAATCGATAGTAACCATATCTCATATGCATAAGGCGCATGACAATGAATATCAACACCTTTGACTTCAACCTGCTGCGCGTGTTTGACGCGGTGATGCGCGAGGGCAATATTACCGCCGCCGGGGCGCAGTTGGGACTCTCGCAATCGACCATGAGCCACGCCCTGCAACGCCTGCGCAAAGTCTGCAACGACCCCCTTTTCGTCAGGACCACGCGCGGCATGGAACCCACCGCCTACGCCCATACGCTGGCGGGTCCCGTTTCACAAGCCATCGGCTCGATCAAGATCGCCCTGGAACGCGATACACGCTTCGATCCGCGCACATCGACACGCTGCTTCACCTTGCTCATGACCGACATCGCCGAAATGATTTTCCTGCCGCGCCTGATCGCCCACATCAAAGCCGTCGCACCGGGCCTGAGCCTGGTGTCCATGCAAACCGAACGCACAAAATACCGTGATGCACTCGAACTGGGGCCGGCCGACCTTGCTATCGGTCAATTGCCGACAATGCAGCAGGACTTCCACCAGCAACACCTGTTCGACGAGCCGATGATCTGCATGATGCGAAAGGACCACCCGACGATCGGTCGGCGCCTCGGAATGGAGCAGTTCATGGATGCCTGGCAGATTTCGGTGTCGGCGCCGGCGCAAGTCGACGGCCTGATCAAGCGCGCCCTCGGCAAGCGCGCGTCAAAGCGCAAAATCGCGCTGCACATTCCGCATTACGTCGTCGTGCCGATGATCCTCGCCCGCGGCGACCTCATCGCCGTGGTGCCTAAATCAGTGGCCACCGCCTATGGCTACGCGGCGGAACTGAAGGCCTTGCCCCTGCCCTTTGACCTGCCGCCGGTGGTTGTACGCCAGTTCTGGCATGAGCGCTGCCACCACGATCCGGGACACCGCTGGTTCCGCGCCACGCTTGCAGAACTGTTCCGGCGATGAGCGTTTCTCACCCCCTGCCGCCGCGCTTTATTCCGTCTTTATGCCTGCGTCCTTGATCAGCTTTTTAACCCTGGCAACATCGACCCGCCGCAACTCGGCGAATTCCTGCGGCGACGTGACCAGCGGATCCGCGCCCAGCGTAATCAGGCGCTCGCGCAGGCTGCCCGCGGCAAGCACCTTGCGCAATGCGGCATTGAGCTTTTGCACGATGGGCTCGGGCAGGTTGGGCGGCCCTTCAAGCCCCGTCCAGAACAACAGCGTCGCACCGGGGAAGCCGGCCTCGGCAAAGGTCGGCACCTCGGGCAGCAAGGCCGAACGCCGCAAGGCCGCCACCGCGATCGGCCGCACTTTTCCCGATTTGACATGACTGAGTGTCGAGGGCAGTGAATCAAACACCATGGACACACGCCCTGCAATCACATCGGGAAATGCCAGGGCCGAGGCCTTGTAGGGGATGTGGCTCATTTGTATTCCGGTCACCACGCGCAGCACCTCGGCGGACAAATGGCCGGTGCTGCCTGTGCCCGATGAACCGAAGCTGAGCTTGTCCTTGCCGGCGCCCTTGGCGTAGCCGATCAGCTCCGACAAGGACGCGGCCGGCAACTCCGGATTGACGACGAGTATGTTTGGCGTGGTGGCCACGCCGCCGATGGCGGTGAAGTCCCTGACCGGATCGTAAGGCACGCTGGTCAAAAAATTAGGCGAAATCGCCACAGTGGACAGGCTCGACAGCAGTAGCGTGTAGCCATCGGGCGCCGCGCGCGCCACGGCATCCGAGCCAATTGAACCGCTGGCCCCGGGGCGATTGTCCACCACCACGGTCTGTCCCAGCGCCTCGGCCATGCCTGTTGCAATGACGCGACCAATGATGTCCGACACGCCGCTTGGCGCGAAGGGTACGATCAGCCGGATCGGCTTGGAAGGAAAGTCATCTGCCGTTTTGCCGGCCGGTTGCGAAGCGGCGGAGCCGCACAACAACATAAGTGCTAAACCTGCAAGCAGACCTTGTGAATTTTTCATGCTAAGGTACCCTGAGAACTTGATGCTGTTGACCTGTCCCGATTGCGTCCCGAATGCGTCCCGATTGCGTTCCGAATGTGTCCCGAATGTGTCCCGATTGTAAAGCGTGACCGATTATATCGGTAGCGTTTTCGATGATGGTGGTGCTGATGCCAGTTGTGCGCCACGCAGGCCTTCAGTGAACCTGCCCCCTATCCGCCCTGCACTTTGTTTTTGAAAGCCCGCCCGAACCATGACAGCACCCGCCGCACCTAATCAGATCACACCTCAGCTTTTCACACCCATCACATTGCGCGGCGTGACCGCGCGCAACCGCATCGTTGTTTCGCCGATGTCGCAATACCTGGCCAAGGACGGTGCGCCCACAGAGTGGCATCTGGTGCACCTGGGGAAATTTGCGATGGGCGGCGCCGGCATCGTGTTCGTGGAAGAAACCTCCATAGAAGAACTCGCGCGCAAGACCTACTCCTGCCCGGGCATTTACAACGACGAACAGGTGCGCGCCTGGCGGCGCATCACCGATTTTTTGCACGAACAGGGCGCGCTGAGCGCGATACAACTCGGACATGCCGGGCGCAAGGTCGCGACCAGGGCGCCTTGGGATGGCTTCGCGCCGCTCACCGACGCGGACGCAAAACAAGGCAAGGCGCCCTGGCGCGGCTATGCGCCCAGCCCGGTGCCGATAAAACCGGGCGGCCCGATACCCATAGAGATGGACCACACCGATATCAAACGCGTGATACAGGCCCACGTCGATGCGTGCAAACGCTCGCTCGACGCCGGCTTTGACATCCTCGAGATCCATGGCGCACACGGTTACATCATCCAGCAGTTCCTGTCGCCCATCACCAATCACCGCAAGGATGCCTACGGCGGCGATATTAACGGCCGCATGCGCTTTTGCCTTGAGATCGTGGAAGCCGTGCGTGCGGCCTGGCCCAAAGAGCAACCCCTGTTCTTTCGCTCATCCTGCGTCGACGGCAAGGGCGGCGCCTGGGACCTGGACGATACGGTATTGCTGGCCGGCGAACTGAAAGCGCGCGGCGTTGATGTCATCGACTGCTCTTCGGGCGGCATCGAGGGACCGCTGACCCTTGCGGTGGTGCCGCGGGTGCCCGGCTATCACGTGCCCTTCGCCGAGCGCATCCGCCGCGACGCGGGCATCGCCACCATGGCGGTGGGTCTGATCACACAGGCGGCGCAGGCCGAGGCCTACCTCGCCGAGGGACGCTGCGACCTTGTCGCCCTCGCGCGAGAACTACTGTGGAACCCGAACTGGCCGGCCCATGCGGCAAAGGAGCTTGGACTCGCCGATCCGCTGGCGCTGTTGCCAGAGACCTACGCATGGTGGCTGCGCCGCCGGGACGAGGTACGCCAGCTTTACCCCACGGGAACGGAAAACGCCTAGGCAGGCACTGATCAAGCCCTGCGCATGAGCGCCCCAGGACAAGCGCCCCTCTGAAGTGGCGGATATACCTGGGGCTTATCCCCTTGTGCAGTGCATCCCTAGCTTGCGGCGGGGCCGGGGTAATAGACATCCCGCCCCCTGTCGTAGCCCTGCCCGGTCTGCGCCGGATTGCGGTTCACCAGGCCCCACTGGCGCGTGAACATGGGGTGGCTCAGGCTGCGCACCTCGTGCTGGATGCGGAACAACTCCGCCCCCGAAGCCGGGTCAATGATGGTCTCGAAGCGATACTGAAAGGCGTTGCTCTCCTCGGTAATCGCGCCCCGGTCCTTAAGCCACGCGTGCGGGCCGGAAAAATCACTGACATAGACGGCGATGTGGTGGCCGTCGTAAGCGGCAAGCGGCCCGTCGGTTTCGCGAAACACCAGGTGCTGGTCCGTGCCCACTCTGACCCTGGCCGCCGGCCAGTCCCTGACTGAAAGGAGCGTGGCAGGCGCCCGCAGCGCCAACCGATAAAACTGCGCGATACCGGCGGCCGTACCGACGGGCACCGACAACTCCAGGTAAGCAAGACCAAGCTGCATGCGACCGAAGGATGACCCGGGGCGGTGTATGCGCAGGCGGTTGCCCCAGGGGCAGGTCAGCACAACATCCGCGCCCTCATCGGCCCAGCAAAACGCCGTTGCAGCCAACTTGGGCGCGATGCGCACGAGGCGCTGGCGCAAGGCATCGTGATCGGCCATCACCAGTCCGGTGATGCCACGCAGGACCTGCGGCCGGCCGGTGGGAAGGTGAAATTGGTTACACCCGGCATTGACCCACATATTGGTGTCAAGGACGTTCATGTAGGGATCGCGCGTCAAGCCCAGCGCGCCGATGTAAAACAGCGTGGCAAGCCGCTGGTCGTCGATCTGCACGTTGAGGTGCTCCAGTGCAATGATGTTGCCCTGGTCTTCAAGGCTGCGGTCGTGGCTGGTAGCTGTCATTTTCGCTCCTGCGAAGCATTATCGGACGAATGCGCGTTTAATTCACCCATTCGTAAAGCTTGAAGGTTAGAGGTTGGAGGTTGGAGGTTGGAGGCAGACCGGCGGCCGCCGGTAACATTGCGATTGCTATTGGCGTGGCGAAACCCATCTTCAATGTTTTTTTCATGCTGCGCGTCTGCGCCACCGGCGGAGAGCATCAAGCTTAGCGCAAGGGCTGCGACGCGGATTATTTTCATGCCACTCTTGTTAATACTGTCACGCCTTGATTTGCCCGGCCATGTCCCCGGCTTTGCGCGGCATGGCAGGGGACTTGGCTGCCCCTGCACATTGGCGCACCCCAGACGGTAAGATCGCCCTGCAGCGCAGGCCGCGCGTTCAACGGAGACATCATGCCCACTGAAATATCCAGCTTTGGCTACCTGCACACCGCAGTGAGCGTACTGCCGCTGGGCTTCGGCGCCTATGCGCTGGCGCAGGACGGCCACATCGATCCGGCGCGCCGCGCCGGTGGCGCGTATCTTTGCACCATGCTGCTTGGCTGCGCCACCGGCTTTTACATTTTCGCCCACGGCGGCTTCAGCGCCGGTCATGCGCTCACCCTGGTGATGCTGGCCCTGCTGCT
>CAMDRY010000195.1 GCA_945906975.1 Bordetella parapertussis
GCAATACCATGAGGGCATCAAATCGCGCTTCCCTGGCATCGAGATCAATCTGGTCGATCATCACAGCAAGGTCGATCCGTTCATCGCCGAGGCCGATGTGCTGGTCACCTTCGGGCCGATGATGGCTGACCATGTGCTGGAAAAGGCGCGCAAGCTCAAATGGATACAGGCGCTGGGATCCGGTGTGGATGGCATCACCGACCGCCCATCGCTGCGTGGTGACGTCCTTGTCACCAATTTGCACGGCATTCACGGCGCGCCGGTTTCAGAGGCGGCGCTCGCCGCCATGCTCAGCCTCGGGCGCGGCCTCGCGCGCAACCTGCGCAACCAGCAGCAGCGCAAATGGGAGCGCTTCCCGGCCAGCCTGGTCAAGGGCAAGACCGTGGTCATTTACGGCGTCGGCACCATAGCCGCGGAGCTCGCGCCAAAGTGCAAGGCCTTCGGCATGCGTGTACTTGGCATCAGTTCCACCGTGCGGGAACTTCCCGGCTTTGACCGTATCCTGCCGCGCAGCGAACTTGTCGCAGCGGCCAGCGAGGCCGATTACCTGGTCTTGCTCACACCCTATTCGGAGGCCACGCGGGGCAGCGTCGGCGGCAACGTGTTTGCCGCAATGAAACCGACCGGCCATCTGGTCAATCTCGCCCGTGGCGGCGTGGTGGACGAAGAGGCCTTGATGGCCGCGCTCACGACCCGTCGCATCGCCGGGGCCGCGCTCGATGTATTCAGCGAAGAACCACTACCGGAGAGCCACCCGCTGTGGGCCATGGACAACGTGCTCATCACGCCGCATCAGGGTGGCTTTTACGATGAGTACGTCAACGAGGCATTGCCGGTGATAGAGCACAACCTGCGCAAGTTTCTCGCCGGCGACACGGACGGCATGATCAATCTGGTCAGGCGCTGAGCGCGCCGCACCCCAAGCCCTAGGAATCCACATGGCAAGCCAAGACGAGCGCATCAACGCGCCCATTTCCACGACAGAACTGGAGCGGCGCTGGGCGGCAGTGCGCGCCGCCATGGCCGAGCACAAGATCGATGCCCTGCTGATGCAGGCCAACAACGATTTTATGGGCGGCTACGTCAAATATTTCACCGACCTGCCCGCCACCAACGGCTATCCGGTGACAGTGGTGTTTCCGCGCGAGGATCGCATGACGGTGGTCGGCCAGGGCGCCTTCGGCATGGAACAGGCGTTCCCCCCCGAGGGGAACGCGCTGCGCCGCGGTGTCGCGCGCTTTCTGGGCACACCCAGCTACGCCGCGGCGCATTACACCGCCGGCTACGACGCGGAGCTCGCCCTGACCGCACTGGCGCCCCATGCGAACGGCACCATAGGCCTGCTCGGCACGGCGGCGATGTCGCATGCGCTTGTCGACACCCTCAAGCGCGGCAAAATGGCCAACGCGAAATTCATTGACGCTTCCAACCTTGTGGATGCCATCAAGGCGGTAAAAAGCGACGAGGAAATCACTTTCATGCGCCGCGCCGCGGCGATGCAGGACGCCTGCATGGAAGCGGTGTTCGCCGGCATACGCCCGGGCATGCGCGACATCGAGGCTGCGGCCATCGCCGAACAAACCGGCCACCACTTTGGCAGTGAACAGGGCTTGTTCATGTGCGCCTCCGGTCCGGTCGGTACGGTGCCGGTGTTCGCCAACCGGCATTTGCAAAATCGCGTGATCCAGGCGGGCGACCAGTTCACCCTGCTCATAGAGAACAACGGCCCCGGTGGTTTTTACACCGAGATCGGCCGCACCTGCGTGCTGGGCAAGGCATCACAGGAAATGAAGGACGAGTTCGACTTTGTAATCGAGGCACAGCAATTCACCACCAGCCTGCTCAAACCCGGTGCGGCCTGCAAGGACATCTGGCAGGCCTACAACCAGTACATGCGCGAGCACGGCCGTCCGGAGGAAAAACGCCTGCACTGCCACGGCCAGGGTTACGACATGGTGGAGCGCCCGCTGGTGCGTTTTGACGAAACCATGCCCCTGGGTGAAAACATGGTGCTGTCGGCCCACCCGACCTATGTGACCGAGCGCACCTACAGCTGGTGCTGCGACAACTTCCTGGTCGGCAAGACCTGCGTCACCGAACGCCTGCACAAGTTTCCGCAAAAAATCTTCGAGCTGGGCTGATATTTAATGTCTAAGGTCTAAGGTCTAAGGTCTGAGGTTTGAAACCAGCCCGCACATCCCGATCCGCGATGCAATACGCAAGGCCAGAACCGGGTCGGCGCGAGCAGAATAAACTCGACAAGGCGGAGCGCATACGCGCGGCGGCGAGCGGCCTGTTCAAGACCCACGGCTATGGCCCGGCGACGCTGCGGCAGATCGCGCGACACGCCCATGTCGGGCTTGGCACGCTGTTCAATTACGCCGAAGACAAACGCGACCTCATTTTCATGATTTTCAACGAGGAACTCGGGGCCCTCACCGACGAGGCGCTCGCCGCCGCCAGCAAAGGCGATATCGTCACGCGCCTGCTTGCAATTTACCGGCGTCATTATGAATATTTCGGTGCGAGGCCCGAGCTTTCCCGAATCCTGCTGCAGGAACTGACGTTTTATTCTTCCGGCAAACAGTCGGAAGCCTTCCTGCAGACACGACGCCGCCTGATCGCCGGCTTGGAAAACATTGTCCTGCAGGCGCAACGCTGCGGCGAAATAACCGACGCTGAAGACGCCAGCTTCATCGCGCGCAACCTGTTCTTTGTTTATTCTGCCGCGATACGCTGGTGGATCTCAAATCCGCGGCCGAACGTCAGGACGGGACTGGACGAATTGCGTCGGGTGATAGCCTTACAAATCAACGGGCTCACCCCGGCCAAGAGCAAAAGAAAACGGCGGGGCTGAGCCGCCGTTTTATCCGTCCCTCACGGCGGACGCGGACTATAGGCCCAGCACGCGTTCGGCATTACCGTGCATGATTTTCTCCATCACCTCGTCCTTGTAGCCAAGCTCACCCCATTCGCGCAGGATGCGCTCGTAGGGCATGCTCGGGTAGTCGCTACCGAACATGATCTTATCCTGCAGCCTGGCGCGCATGTCGACCTTGAGATTGCCGGGGAAGTACTTGGGAGCCCAACCGGACATTTCCCAGTAGACATTGCCCTTGTGCAGCGCCACAGCCGTGGTCTCGTCCACCCAGGGCCAGCCCGGATGGGCCATGATGATTTTCAGGTTTGGAAAATCCGCCGCGAGATCGTCAATGGCCGAGGGATGGGCATGGCGAATGCGCGCGCCCATGCCACCGGGCATGCCGGCGCCCATGCCGGTGGTGCCCACATCGATCATCACCGCCGCGCCCATGGCGTTGATTTCCTCGAACAGCGGGTAGTAGCGGGTGTCGTTGACGGCAAAGTGCTGCATGATCGGGTGAAAGTGAAAGCCGATGAAGCCCAACTCCTTCACCGCCTTGCGCGCCTGCACAATGGCGATCTCGCCCTTGGCCGGCTCCACCGAACCCCAGGCCTGGATGATGCGCTTGGGGTGGCGTTTCCACATCGCATGCACGTATTCATTGGTGCAGGGCGCGGTCGCCACGGTGGTTTCCAGATCCAGCGCCACCAGCAATGCCTCGACACCCGCGCCAGCGAACTCCTTTAGCACGTCCTCTTCGGTTTTCGGCGCCCAGGTGCGATTCCAATACTTGGCCAGCGCATCGACGTAAGGCCCTTGTGCGCTGATCCACTCCTGGGTGCCCGGATAGCAGTGCAAGTCGATGATTCTCATTTTTTCTCCGATTCGAGCTTTTTGGTCACCATTTCGACCAAGGACTTTTTCGACACCTTGCCGAAGGTGGACAAGGGGAATTCACTCATTAGTTCCAGCCGCTCGGGCAGCTTGAAGCGCGCGATTTCCTTGGTCACCAGAAAATCCACCAACTCCTTCAGCGCCAGCGTCTTGCCGGCGCGCGGGATGACACAGGCGCAGGTCTTCTCACCCATGGCAGGGTCCGGCATGGCGACACAGGCGACGTTTTGCACCGCGGGGTGCATCAGGATCAGATTCTCGATTTCCTCGGCGCTGATTTTTTCGCCGCCACGGTTGATGAGATCCTTCTTGCGTCCCTCGACCACGTAATTGCCCGAAGGGTGCAGGCGCATCAGATCGCCGGAGCAGTAAAAGCCGTCCGGCGTGAACTGCTTGGCGTTATATTCGGGCACGCTCAAATAGCCGCGCAGCGTATAGGCGCCGCGGCAGATCAACTCGCCCACTTCGCCCGGCGCGACTTCACGCCCGTCGTCGTCGACAAGACGCACTTCGTCGTCTTCGCAAATCGGCCGACCGCAGGTTTCAAGCATCACCTCATCCGGATCACCCTCGCGCACGAAAAACAGCATGCCCTCGGACATGCCGAAATTCTCCTGCACCCAGACGCTCGGGATGAGCTGCTTGGTGCGGATGCGCACCTCAGGCTGCATGCGCTGCCCGCCGCTTTGGATGACCTTGAGCGAGGACAGGTCGTACTTGCCTATTTCCGGGCTGTTGATCAGGCGTATCAGCAGCGCCGGCACCACCTTGATATGCGTGACGCGCTGCTTCTGGATGATGGCAAAGATTTCTTCCGGCCTGGCGCTGGCGGCCACAACCACCTTGCCGCCATTAAAGGCATAACCCTGGATACCGGGGCACGCCAGCGCCAGATTGTGGGCGATCGGGATCACCAGCAGCAACACCGAATCGCCGCTTACGCAGCAAACCGGCGCGGCCTTTTTTGAGTTGTAGGCATAATCATTGTGACTGCGCGGAATCAGCTTGGGCACACCGGTGGTGCCGCCGGAAAGCTGGTAGATGCACGGGTCGGTCGGATCGAGTTTTATCTTGTCCAGCTCCGCCGCCGCTGATTTCGGCGCGCGTTCTATCAAATCGCTGAGGGAATGCTCTCCCGGGCCGGCCTTGCCCAGCACGATGGCGAACCTCATGCCGGGCGATTCTTGCTGCACGCGCTTGATCATCGGGCCGAACTGGAAGTCGCCCTGCGATTCCGGATAAACGCAGGTCGTGGCCGCAGCGATGCGCACAAACTGGCTGACCTCGGTGTAACGGTGCGTCGCCAGCGCGGCAATCGGGATCGCGCCGATTTTTTGCAGCGCAAAATAAAGGATCACGAACTCGGCCACGTTGGGCAGGGTCAGCACCACCGGGTCCAAAGGACGCAGCCCCAGGTCCAGCAGGTTGAGCGCGAGGCGCTCGCTCAGACGATCGACATCGGCGTAGGTGTACTCGCGCCCGCCATCGACGACAAACACGCGCGGTGCAAATTTCTTGAAGACATCGGCGAATTCATCGCGCAGGCTGCGGTCCTGCCAATAACCCTTGGCGCGGTAGCGTGCGGCAAACTCCGGGGGAAAGGGTACGACTCCTTCTATCATCGCGACATCCTCCCCGGTTCAGGTTGAAGCGGTGAAGCCGCCGTCGATGACGACGATTTCACCAGTAACAAACCGATTGCCGTTGATCAGGCTCATCATCGACTCGGCCACGTCGTCCGCAGTGACGCAGCGCTTGAGCGGCGTGGCTTTGGCGCGCTTGCCCATGAGATCTTCGTATTTGTCCTTCAGCATGCGCTGCATCCAGTCACCCTCCATCCAGCCCGGGGCGACGGCATTGACGCGAATCTCCGGGCCGAGATTCCAGGCGAGGGTCTTGGTCATATTGACAACCGCCGCCTTGCTCGCCGCGTAAGGCAAGGGTTGCGGGCCGGGCCGCAGGCCGACGATGCTGGCGGTATTGATGATGCAGGGCTTGTCGCCCTTCTTCAGTAGCGGCACCGAAGCACGCGTCACCTGGAACAGGCCGCGCACGTTGACATTGAACACGCGGTCCCAATCGTCGAGGTCCAGGCTTTCAAGATCCTTGGGTTTCCATGGCGCCGTGGTTCCGGCATTGTTAATGAGCACCTCGAGCTTGCCGAAGGTCTCTTCGACTTTTGCCAGCATAGCGCGCACGCCAGCTTCGTCGCTGACGTCGCACTTGAGCAGCAATGTCCTGGCGCCGAGCTTTTCCGCCGCGACAGCCGTGGCCTTCGCCGCCGCCTCGCTGGAACTATAGTTGATCGCCACGTCGTAACCTGCCGCCGCGAGTGCGAGCACCGCACTCTTGCCGATGCCACTCGCACCGCCCGTCACCAATGCCGCTTTTCGGACTACTGCCATGAATTCCTCACTCGGTTGTTTGTCGCAGAATATTCGAGCCTCAGCGCGCACGCCGCATTGACAGTGCCATTGCCATTGCCATTTTCATAGACCATTGACCATTGACCATTAACCAAGGCAGCGCATTCCACCAAGGTCGATCAGGCATGCAATCTGGAAATGCGGGAAGCCGTGAAAATGATTGTATAAGAAAATATTCGAACATGTTCATTTTCACAAAAAAACAGGCCAGCCCAAAC
>CAMDRY010000196.1 GCA_945906975.1 Bordetella parapertussis
ATATTGCCGGTGTTTGTGATGCTCAGCGCCCCGCCGCCGGCCTGGCTGATTGCGCCCAGACTAAGGGTTGCCGCAGTGTTGGACAGCGTGATATTTCCGCTTGTCACGTTATTGGCGGTAAAAGAACTGACGAGGTTAGCTTCGCCCAGCACGATGCCCCCGGCCGCCGTTGCAGTGAGCCCTACCGCGCTGATGCGTGCGCCACCAACCTGCGAAATTGCCCCCTTGGCGCTGAGACTGACATTAGCCGATGCGCTTACAGGGCCGTTGAGTACTATCTCCGCCGGCCCGCCCACCGTACCGAGGTTGCTGACGTTGATAGTGGCGCCCGAGACAGTGCCAAGCGCAATGCCGGCGCTGTCGCGGCTGGCGTTGCCGACCCCATCGGACAGCGTGACAGTAACATTAGCCGTGCCCGCACTGATGTTGGCGCCCGCCATCGCGATAGTCGCGGCACCCGCTTCGCGGTTGGCGCTCAGCACCCCGTTGGCCATCGTTTCATTGGCGACCAGGGTGACGAAACCATTGAGCGTGGTGATATTGGCGTTCAACGCAATAGAACGCCCGGCCTGCAGGCTGAGCCCCCCGCCCGCAGTAATGCCGGCCGGAACCGTAATGTCTGCCCCGGCGTTTTGGGTGATGTCGTTGTTGGCCTGCAAGAAAAGCGTCGTCCCGTTGGACAGGATGCCGGTGATAGCGGCAGGCGTAACGGTCACGGTGGAAGTGTCAAATTGGAAAAACGTCTGGCCGGTTGCCAGCTCGGCAGACGGCGTGCCAATGATGATGTTTTTAGGATCGAGCAGCAGCGTTCCGGCACGACCATTTACCGCCCCTGCGTCAACCAAGCCGGCAAAGGCAAGATCCTGCTTGCCGGAAACCTCGACCAATCCCCCGTTGCCCTCGACTGCGCCACCGCGTGCGCTTATGCGTCCCTGGAAGACCGTGCTGTTGTCCGCCCAAACGATGACCTTGCCACCGTCTCCGCTTTGCGTGGCATCGGCCCGCAGCGTCGCATCCGGCCCGACGTAGGTATGGCTGGCGTTCTGGATAGCCGGGTTCTTGCCCTGATAGTCGCCACCGACCAGGATGGTGCCGCCGCCGGTGGCGCCCATGACATCGATCGCACCGGTGACGCTCAGATCAGAACCGAGCACTTTTACCGTACCGCCCGCGCCCGCGGCACCGGACGCATCGAGTTTGCCCGCCACCTGCACGCTGCCGCCCTCGAGCACGATCTCGCCGCCCACCAGCGCCAGGCCTGTGGCGCGGATGACCCCGCTGTTATTGACCACCCGGTCTAGGGTATCGCGCGCCTGGCCGGTGGTCAGTGCAAGCTGCGCACCATAAATGCTGCCGCTGTTTTCAATGCGCGCCTTGAGCGCGGGGTCGACCACGCGCGCCCGGATCAGGCCATCGCCGCTCAGGTCCACCACAACGGTGTCGCCGGCGGCCAGCGTGACGGTGGTGGAGATCAATTGCCCGGCGTTTTGCACGCTGTTACCCACCAGCGCAATACCGCCCAGCGCATTGATCAAGCCCTCGTTGCGGATGCTGCCGCTACCCGCGCCGCTAAACCGGTAGTTGCCGGACATGAAGTCGCTGTTGCTGATGTTCAGCGTGGTGGCCATGAGGCCGCCGACATTGACCTCGGCACCGCGGGCGAACAGCATGCCGTTGGGGTTGGTAAAAAATACCTGGCCGTTGGCATTGAGCTTGCCGTAAATCTGGCTCGCCTCATTGCCGATGATGCGGTTGAGCGCCACGGCGCTGGCGTTGGGCTGGATGAAATTGACGGTGGCCGCAGCGCCGATATTGAAGCTCTGCCAATTGAGGGCCACACGCTGGCTGGCCTGCTGCACGATGAGCACGTTGGCCGTCTGGCTGATGGCGGCGCTGCCCGCCACCACACTGCCGCCGGTGGGCAGGGCGTTGCTGTCGAGGGCCTGCACCGGTGCGCCGATGAGGGCGACCGAGGCGACCAGCAGTTTGACGCAGGCCACTACCGCGCCCCGCCTCTGGTGGGAATTTCGCGCACGACCGACCGTGCCGCCCGCGCGCTTGCCGCGCCCCATGGCGCTCTCGGCCACCGCCACCCAGGTACGGGTCAGGTCATTCCAGATCAAGCGGTAGACGCGGTTCACCGTTTCAAACTCACATTCGTGGAGGGATGAACCACATGACTCATGCTCATAGCCCTTTACAGCAAGGGCTGTGCCAAATAATTTTTGGCATTTTTTTGCCGCTGTTTGAACCCTGTTTCAACCCTGTTTCAACCCTGTTTCACCGCTTTTTCACCGTTTTCTACCAATAACGCCCCATCCGGCAGGCGGCGTGGGTCGGTTGCGTCAACTGTCTGCCGCAGGCCGTGGTGTGAGTGCCGCAGGGGGTGGCATTTTTTTGCCAGCTGCAAAAAGCCACATTGCTGACGCGTAGCGGCGCCAGCGCAGGCGCAGACGTTTTTCGCACAGCCCCCGCAGCAGTGAGACGCGCAGGATTGGCGTGCCCGGGGCTTGCCCGTATGCGATCGGGAACATTGCTGACTGCCGATTTCAAGTTCGCTATGAAGGCTGCGCGCACGCCTTGCCGCCAAAATCAGCACGGTCGGGTCACCAACCGTACCCGACGCTAAACCACATGCGCGGTTGGGCATTGTCGGCCGTGTTGGGGGCTTCCTGCCCGGCCCAGGCAATAATGGCGCTGGCATTAAAGCCCTTGCCGATCAGCCAGTCCACGCTCAGGCCGCTGTCGCTCAAGCGCTTGTCGTTTTTGCTAACACCGTCCAGCGCATCGCGCGACAGCTTGAGCCGGCCGTAGTCGGCAAACACCGACAAGGCCACTTCAGGCAGCGCCTGCCAGCGCAGCGCCAGCTTGGCCAGCACGCCGCTGTCGCCGCTCGCCTCGCCATTGGCGTAGCCTGGCATGATGGTCGGGCCGCCCAGCACCAGCTTCTCCGACGAGTCGAGGTTCTTGTCCGACATCTGCCATTGCAGGTTGGCCTGCAAGCCCCAGTCGCGGTTGAGGCTCTGCTGGCGTTGCGCGGTGAGGCTGATCTTGTTAAAGCGCCCTGCCGTGCCAAGGCCGGCGGGCGGCGCGTCGGTGGCGGCCGCTGTCGGGTCAAGCGTGAGCCGCGCCGTGCGCAGCGCGAGCTCGGCGCGCGACGACCCGCCACCCATCCATTCATCAATCGTATCGGCGCCCAATGTCATGCTCAGGCCGTGGCTTTGCTTGGCCGTCTCGGTGCCGGCGGCCCGAAAGCGGTCGAGCAGCTTGGTCCGGTCGAGCTCCATGTTCAGCTTGAGGTTGGCTGCACGGCTGCGGATGAAGGGGTAGCCCGCGCCCAAGCGCCATGAGTCGGCCTGGCCATTGGCATTGAGTGCCGCGAACGACCCACCCAGGCTGTACTCGGCGCGCGAGGCGCCGGCGATCAGCCGCCAACCGGCTCCGCCAACGGGCAGCTCGCCGCGCAGGTTGTAGCTGATGAGCTTGTTGGTGTCGGTGTTCATCACGCTGGCGGTGATGCGCTCGCCCAGATGGAAGGGGCTGTTGGCATTGACGTTCAGGCTCTGGCGCTTGCCGCCGGTGGAGGGTGAGCCGTGATTGTTGAGTTCAAAGCGCCCGCTGGTCGCCTCTTCGGGTTGTTGCGCCAGCACGATGTCGGTGCTGCCCGGCTCTTCGCCCGCCTGCATGTCCAGGCTGGCGCGGCCGCCGGCAAGCTCGTTGATGAGCAACACCTGCCGCTCCAGGATAGGCAGCGTCAGCGCCCGCCCCTTGGGCAGGCGGTCAAGATAGGCAAACAGCACATCCGGATTGACGCGGCTCTCGCCTTCAAGACGTGTCTCGCCCAGGCGGCCCTCGGTGACGGCGATCTCGATTGCACCGTCTTTTATTTTTTGCGGCGGCAGGTAGCCCTGCGCCAGAAAATAGCCGGCCGCCTTGTAGGCGGCCTCGACCGCCTCGACCGCCTCGATCAGTTCACCAAAGTTGAGCGCCCGCCCGGACCAGGCCGCCACAGCGGCGCGCAGGGTCTCGTTCGACAGCGCGTTGTTGCCGCTGAATTCGAAGTGGGTGACGTTCACGCGCACATCGCCGGCGCCGGCCGGCACCGCCGGCTTTGGCTGCGCCGGACTCTGTAGCGGCGGCAAAGTCACTTCAGGGCGGCGCTCGGGTGCGGGGCGCGTTTCCTGCAGAATGCGACCGGCGTCAGGGATGGGCAGCACCTGCGCTAATGCGGGCGCAGCACCCAACAAAGCGAGGGAGCCAATAATCGTTAGATTGAGGCTGCGTTGCGGCAAAAAAAAACGCGCCGGCCTCGAATAATTTAATTCCAATTGTTAACTGTTAGCTGAGGATTGATCATGTAAGTTTGTATTTTCTTATGGGAAATTGGACAAACCCATGAGCTTAAGAATACTTAATTCACATGCATTCCAAAAACCGTTTGTTTCGCCCAGGGAGCACGGTTTCTTTGCCCAAAAAAATCAGCACCACGCGGGATTCCCGACCAGGGCACGCACATGGCGACCGAGAACAGTGTGCAAACGCCAGCACAGACAAACCGGATTAGACTGCAACGCATGAACCCACTGCATCCGAACAAATTGCTGCTGACCAAGTGGACGGCCGTCAAGCCGGTCGCCAAGGAAAAACATTTTCTCGTCGTCAAAGTCATCCTGCCCGAAATGCCGGAGGACAAAATTGAGTGGGTGGACATTGAGGCCGCCTACTCCAAAAATATCCGGCGCATCGCTTGGCGCGAGTTGCGCGACCAATCAATCTGGAGGCAGGGCTGGGTCTGAGTCCGAGTGTGCGTGTGGGTGTGAGTGGGAGTCTAGGTGTGCGTCCAGATGTGAGTCTGGGTATGCGCCTGAATCACCCACTGCGCCCCCGGGTCGAGAGCACACCGACTGAAAACCCGGACGGGCGTTTGCGGACGATCACCGCGCGCGGCGCGGCTCAGGCGGCGGCGAGACTACGCGTTTCGACCGCGACGATGGCCTTAGCCTGATTGAAGTCGGCGGTATAGCCAGCGCCGAAAAGGCAGCAGGCGAGCAGGTTGACAATGGGCAGCGGCAGCGGCGCCGTGCCAGTCATTACCTTGCGGATGTAGTCGGCGGTGGCCTTGGCTTCGGTGTTTTGCTCGAGCTGTTCGAGTTGCTCGGCCGGCGTGTGCTCCTGCTCGAACAGCACCTGTCCCGCGCCATCGCGGAAAAATTCTATCTTCGGCCGGCGCCGCGGATTGGCGTAGGGTTCGCCCTCCGTGCCGCGCATTAGTAGCGCGGTATCACCAGTGGCGATGAAAAATTCGTGCAGCTTGAGCAGCACCTCGGGATGCGTCACGCTGACCAGCTTGAGCGCGCCGCCGCTTCCCCCGCCAAACGGGTCAATGAGCTTGGCCACGGTATGGCCGCTGTTCCTTACACCCAGGCGGCTGCGCAGCGACAGCAAGTTGGCAAGGCCGGGCGCGAGCACCGCTGTCGGAACAAAGGCCAGCTTGTCGGTGTCCATCGCCGTTTGCGCCTGCGCCAGCGTGACGCAGGGCAGGATGCCCAGTTCACGAAAAATATAGGCGCTGGCCACACGCCCCTGCCCGTCCAGCGTGCCGTGGACCAGCACCGGCAGCCCCATGCGTTGCAACAACAACGCGACCAGCGGGGTCAGATTGGGTTGGCGCCGCGCGCCGTTGTAGCTGCCGATGACCACCGGGCGCATACCGCCCAAACCCTGCGGCGGCTTCAGGTGATGCACGCGATCGGACATCGCCTGGGTAAAGCCGAGCAGTTCGGGCACCGATTCGGTCTTGACGCGCAGGGCGAGCAGGATCGCACCGAGTTCCAGATCGGGCACGCCGCCATCGAGTATGGCGCCAAACAACTGGTGCGCCTCGTCCGTGCCCAGATCGTGGCTGCCCTTGGTGCCGCGGCCGATTTCCTTTATGTATTGCGCGAAACTCATTTCGCCCACTTTATCAAAGCTGCATGACTTGGCTAGTAGCAACGCGTATGCCAAGTCGCAAAAGGGACGGACACACAGGACGGACACACGCGATTCACGGGCTGGACTTGCTTCCTGCCCTGAAAATTTCACCCACATCGGCACAAAAAGCGTCCATCCGGAGGCATGCACGCCTCGCCATGGTGCGAACCGCTTATGACAGTGCAAAACCGGCTTGCCGCGCGCTGCGGCAGTGCCGCCGGGACCGCTGATTGGAGGGCACAGCGGCCAAGCCAAAGCAGCAAAATCGCACAACAATAAAAGTGTGAAGTCGGCCGATAAGCCGGGTTCTGTTCAGGGGCTTGCGCCCCCCTGACGATCATTCATCTGGGCCAAGAGTTACCCCTTGGCTCAAGCCACCTACCCGCAGACTCCGTGGGTCACGTCAACGTCTGCCTATTTGGTGTT
>CAMDRY010000197.1 GCA_945906975.1 Bordetella parapertussis
GCGTCAGAGGCGGCGACCATGCCGGCGAGCAGCGGGAAGGCGCAGTCATCGAGTTCCATCATCACGCCCTTGAGCGCGTTTTGCGCTTTTTCGTCGGGAATTTCCAGCATTTGCAGGATCACCGGCTGGTCTTTGCCAAGCATTTCGCCGCTGGCGATACGAAACAGCAGGCTGTAGCCAATCTGGCCGGCGGCGCCGGTGACTGCAACACGAACGGGGGACTTGGCCATGATGGGCTCCGAGGGGAAAGAATTTTGAAGGGTTGTAATTATGCGGTGCGGCGGTTCTTTTTGCAGCGGCCGAGCTGAAAGCGAGCTTTTCCAGCGGAATGCTGCAGTGCACTTGCGCAAGATTCTGTAAATGTTAGGCGCTCTAAAAAAGGGTGTCAATAACTATCTTATATCTTATATAAGACATATAAATAGTGATGGACTGGGCGATCTGCTTTGTGGAAGAATTCACCGAATGAATTCAGCCTCCCCGACCTTCAGCCCGCTTTATCGGCAGATAAAGGCGTTGATTTTGCAAAGCCTGCAGCGCGCGAAGTGGCGTCCCGGTGAGGCCATTCCGAGCGAGTTGGAGTTGGCGGCCCATTACAAGGTCAGCCAAGGCACCGTGCGCAAGGCCATCGATGAATTATCTGCCGAACATCTGTTGGTACGCCGTCAGGGCAAGGGCACATTTGTAGCGACGCACAGCGAAGCGCGCGCCCAGTTCCGGTTTTTGCGCTTGATGCCGCTGGAGGGCGAGCAGGAATATCCGCCCAGCCGGCTCCTTGAGTGCCGGCGTGCGCGCGCCAGTGCGGAGATTGCCCGAGAGCTGCAAATGAAGGCCGGGGACAGCCTGGTGTTTTTGCGCCGCGTGCTCATTTTCAAGGGCGAGCCTACGGTGATCGACGAGATCTCGCTCCCGGGGAGTATTTTCAAGGGGCTTAGTGCGGCCAAGTTCAACAAGTACAAGGGCTCGATGTACAACCTGTTCGAGACCGAGTTCGGCACGCGCATGTTGCGGGCCGAAGAGCGCATCAGTGCACTTGCCGCTGATGCGGAAACCGGCAAGTTGCTCGGAGTGTCCGTGGGTACGCCGCTTTTGTGCGTGGACCGCGTGTCCTACACCTATGGCGACAAGCCGGTGGAAGTGCGGCGCGGCCTTTATCGCACCGATCGCCATTACTACAAGAACGTCCTCAGCTGACCGGTTTGGTCTGCCTTGACGCCATCGGGTATTGCAATCCGTCGGCGTATCGCTGCCTGTCGCTGCGAGCCACTTTCCCGCATCGTGATTGGCGCGTGCCGCGGTGCGTTAATTCAAGTCTGTGCCGCCTATTCCGATAACTTCTTTATTGCAGGGCACAAAAGCTGCGGCAAGACTGCTATAATTTTCGTTCGTGATGGGCGCGAGCTAACGCGGTCATCATAGCGAAGGAATACTCAAATGCCTGATTCATCAACAAAAAAAGTCCGTCCCATCTGGTTCAATTTAAGCCCGCTGAACCTGCCTCTTCCGGGAATAGTATCGATTCTCCATCGCATCAGCGGCCTGTTGCTGTTCGCCGGACTGGTGTGGCTGCTCTACTTGCTTGAAATGAGCCTGTCCTCCGAGACCGGGTTCAATCATTTCAAGGCTTATATTGCCCATCCCCTGGTGAAGCTTGCCTTGCTTGGCTACCTCTGGGCTTACCTGCACCATTTTTGCGCCGGTATCCGCTATTTATTTCTCGACATTCACAAGGGCATCGACCTCATCACCGCGCGCAAGACCAGTTATGCGGTGTTTGCCGTCAGCCTGGGGGTGACAGCGATTCTGGGAGCCAAGCTATGGTAAAGCGCGTTATTACCGGCGCCCACTACGGACTGAAGGACTGGCTGGCCCAGCGCGTTACCGCGGTGATCATGGCCGCCTACACGCTGATGTTCGTCGTTGCGCTGCTGGTGGTGCGGGAAATCGATTTTTTCGTCTGGAAGAGTATTTTCAGCCAGGGCTGGATCCGTATGGCGACCTTCCTGTTCACCATCAGCGTGCTGATTCACGCCTGGGTGGGCATGCGCGATATCTGGATGGATTATATAAAGCCTACGGGCCTGAGATTACTGCTTCAGGTCGTCACCATATTGTGGCTAGTGGGTTGTGGCGGCTGGGCAATGCAGATTATCTGGAGGCTGTGACGTGGGTATCACGAAAAGATCGTTTGACGCGGTAGTCGTGGGAGCGGGCGGTGCCGGCCTGCGCGCGGCCTTGCAATTGGCCGAGGCCGGTGTCAAGACCGCCGTGCTGTCCAAGGTGTTTCCGACCCGTTCGCATACCGTGGCCGCGCAGGGGGGCATCGGCGCCGCCCTGAGCAACATGGGGGAGGACAGCTGGTTGTGGCACATGTATGACACCGTCAAGGGTTCCGATTATCTTGGCGACCAGGATGCGATCGAATTCATGTGCCGCGAGGCGCCCAAGGCCGTGTATGAACTCGAGCATTACGGCATGCCATTTGATCGCAACGACAATGGCACCGTCTACCAGCGCCCCTTTGGTGGCCATTCGCAGAATTTCGGTGAGCGTCCGGTGCAGCGTTCCTGTTGCGCGGCGGATCGCACCGGTCACGCCATGCTGCACACGCTTTACCAGCGCAATGTGCGCGCCAACACGCAGTTTTTTGTCGAATGGATGGCGCTTGACCTGATTCGTGGCGCCGATGGCAGCGTGCTCGGTGTGACGGCGATGGAGATGGAAACCGGCGAGGTGATGATCTTGCAGGGGCGTGCCACACTCTTTGCCACCGGCGGTGCCGGGCGCATCTATTCGGCCAGCACCAATGCCTTCATCAACACCGGCGATGGGCTGGGCATGACCGCGCGCGCCGGGATTCCCCTCGAGGACATGGAGTTCTGGCAGTTCCACCCGACCGGTGTCGCCGGCGCTGGCGTGCTGATCACCGAGGGCGTGCGCGGAGAGGGCGGTTACCTGCTCAACAAGAACGGCGAGCGTTTCATGGAACGCTATGCGCCGACGATGAAGGATCTTGCCAGCCGCGATGTGGTGTCGCGCGCCATGGCAACCGAAATCAAGGAAGGCCGCGGCGCCGGCAAGGATGGCGACTGCATCCTGCTCAAACTCGATCACCTTGGCCCCGAAGTGATAGACAAACGCCTGCCCGGCATTCGCGAGATCGCGAAAAAATTCGCCAACGTCGACCCGGCGCGCGACCCGATCCCGGTTGTGCCCACTGTGCACTACCAGATGGGTGGCATCCCGACCAACTACCATGGCGAGGTCGTCGCCCCTGGCGCTGGCGGCTCCAACAGCGTGGTTGAGGGCTTTTATGCCGCCGGCGAATGCGCCTGCGCTTCGGTGCACGGCGCGAATCGACTCGGCACCAACTCGCTCACCGACCTCGTGGTGTTCGGCAAGGCCGCCGGTGACAGCGTGGTGAAGTACCTGGCGAAAAATCCCGGCCACAAGGATTTGCCGGCGGACGCGGCTGATTTCAGCCTGTCACGGCTGGCGCGCCTGGAAAACCAAAAGGGCGGCGAGAGCGTCTATGAAGTTGGCAACGCCATGCGCCGCAATATGCAGCTGCACTGCGGCGTGTTCCGTTTCCCCGACCTGCTGACCGAAGGGGTGAAGAATATCCGCGAGATCGCCGAGCGCGTGAAACACACCGAAATCAAGGATAAGTCGAAGGTGTTCAACACCGCGCGCATCGAGGCGCTGGAGCTGGACAACCTCATTGAGGTGGCGCGCTCGACCATGGTCTCGGCCGAGGCGCGCAAGGAGTCGCGCGGCGGTCATGATCGCGAGGATTTTCACGCGCGTGATGACGTCAACTGGCTCAAGCACTCGCTCTGGTACAAGGAGGGCGACCGTCTCGATTACAAGCCGGTCAACCTCAAGCCGCTGACTGCGGAGTCCTTTGAACCCAAGGCGCGGGTCTACTGATCCGGCATCTGGAGAGAACATGAAGTTCAGAATTTTTCGCTACGACCCCGACAAGGACGCCAAACCGTACATGAAAGAGTACGACGTCCAGCTCGAACCGACCGACCGCATGCTCCTTGATGCGCTGATCCGGATCAAATCGATAGACGACACGCTCAGCCTACGCCGATCCTGCCGTGAGGGTGTCTGCGGCTCTGACGCAATGAACATCAACGGCAAAAACGGCCTCGCCTGCATCACGCCGGTGTCGGAGCTGAAGGAGCCGGTGGAGTTGCGACCGCTGCCCGGCCTGCCGGTGATCCGTGACCTGATTGTCGACATGACACAGTTTTTCAAGCAGTACCATTCGATCAAGCCCTACCTGGTGAATGACGAACCGCCTCCGGAGAAAGAGCGGCTGCAGTCGCCCGCCGAGCGCGAGGAACTTGATGGTTTGTACGAGTGTATTCTTTGCGCGTGCTGCTCGACCGCTTGCCCGTCGTTCTGGTGGAATCCGGACAAATTCGTCGGCCCGGCCGGATTGTTGCAGGCCTACCGTTTTATCGCTGATACGCGCGACCAGGACACGGCCGGGCGGCTGGACAACCTTGAGGACCCATACCGCCTGTTCCGCTGCCACAGCATCATGAATTGCGTCGACGTCTGCCCGAAGGGGCTCAACCCGACCAAGGCGATCGGCAAGATCAAGGAATTGATGGTCAAGCGCGCGGTGTAAGCCGCGGGCGGTCCTATGCATGCCATCACCCATCCAGATGCCGCCGAAATGCGGCGCCTGCACTGGCGCTGTCGTCGCGGACTGCTCGAAAACGATCTCGTTTTGACGCGGTTTCTCGAGAAACACAGCACCGATCTTGACCTCGGGCGCCTGGAGCAACTGAATCAACTGCTGGCCTTGGACGATGCCGATTTGTGGGACATTATCAGCGGCCGCGCCGAATCGGGCGACCAAGGGCTTGCGGAAATTATTGGCTGGCTGCGCGCTTGCTAGGCCGGTTCATTTAGACGAAAGGGAAATGCTGATGGAAGCGAAAAGCAAAGCCGTTCTGCAATACGGCGAAGGCAAGTCGGTGGAGTTTCCGGTGTTTGGCGGTTCGATCGGGCCGGACGTCATTGACATCCGCAGCCTGTATGGCAAGACGGGCATGTTCACTTACGACCCGGGCTTTCTCTCAACGGCGAGTTGCAGTTCGGGCATCACCTACATTGACGGTGACAAGGGAGAGCTGCTTTATCGCGGCTATCCGATCGAGCAGCTTGCCGTCAACTGCGACTTCCTTGAGACCTGCTATTTGTTGCTCAAGGGTGATCTGCCAAACAAGGCGGAAAAGGACAAGTTCGTTGATACCGTGACCCGTCACACCATGGTTCACGACCAGCTTACGCGCTTTTTTACCGGCTTCCGTCGCGACGCCCATCCGATGGCCATCCTGGTGGGAACGGTCGGTGCGCTGTCGGCTTTTTATCACGACTCCCTCGACATCAACAATCCCGAGCATCGTGAAATTTCCGCCTTCCGGCTGATCGCCAAGTTGCCGACGATTGTCGCGATGGCCTATAAGTACTCGATCGGGCAGCCTTTCGTATATCCGCGCAATGACCTGTCCTACTCGGCCAATTTCATGCGCATGATGTTCGCGGTGCCGGCCGAGGAATACAAGGTCAACGATGTGCTGGTGCGCGCCATGGACCGGATATTCATCCTGCATGCCGACCATGAACAGAACGCATCGACTTCGACCGTGCGCTTGTCCGGCTCGTCCGGCGCCAATCCGTTTGCCTGCATCGCCGCGGGCATCGCCTGTTTGTGGGGGCCGGCGCATGGTGGTGCCAACGAGGCCGCGCTGCAGATGCTCATCGATATCGGCGATGTGTCCAGGATCGGCGAGTTCATCAAGCAGGTTAAGGACAAGAACTCCGGCGTGAAGCTGATGGGCTTCGGTCACCGTGTTTACAAGAACTACGATCCTCGCGCCAAGCTCATGCGCGAAACCTGTTACGAGGTGCTCAACGAGCTCGGCCTGCACGATGACCCGCTGTTCAAGCTGGCGATGGCGCTGGAAAAAATCGCCCTCGAGGACGACTATTTTGTCAGCCGCAAGCTTTATCCGAACGTTGATTTTTACTCGGGCATCGTACAGCGCGCGCTGGGTATTCCGGTGGCCATGTTCACCTGCATCTTTTCGCTCGCCCGTACGGTTGGCTGGATTGCACAGTGGAACGAGATGATCGCCGACCCGGAGCAAAAAATCGGGCGTCCGCGCCAGTTGTTCACCGGCGCGCAAAAGCGTGACGTGGTGCCGATGGCCAAGAGGTAAAAAGGGAATGGGGAATGGTGAATCGCCGTAGTGCCATTTTCTCCACGATCCTGCCGCCTTTCACCTTGTACCATTCTTCATTTCCCATTCACCGTTATCCGGGATGACGCCATCATGATGAAGCAGCAAATGTCCAGTTCCCA
>CAMDRY010000198.1 GCA_945906975.1 Bordetella parapertussis
CGTCGCGATCGAGCAGCAGCGGAAAACGCACCGGCGTTTGCTGCAGGAAGGCGCGCACCCTGGGCTCACTGTCGGCCATGTCCACGCCCAGCAGCACGAAGGGCCGGCCGGCCATGTGATCGGCGAGCCGTTGCAGCGAGGGCATTTCCGCGCGGCAGGGCTCGCACCAGGTTGCCCAGAAGTTGATGACCACGACCTTGCCGCGATAATCGGCGAGGCGGTGCTCGCGTCCGTCGAGGTCGCGCAGCGCCAGCGGCGGCGCGGCGCCGGGGCCTTTCCAAGGCAATAGTTCCGCGGCCACGGTATTGCCCGGTGTGAGGAGCGTGACTAGCGTTGCCAGCGTGAACAGGCCAAGCAGGCACAGCAGCACACCGGCCGCGCCGGCTCGGATACCATAGCGCAGCACACCATGACAGCCCATTCCGCCCGTTCCGTCCAACGCATGCATTGCGTCCACGCCACCGGTTTTGCCGTGGCTTGCTACCAGAAGGAGTTTGATCATCGTGGGGGCGATTTTCGCATCTTGGCGATCAAGCTGCTTGGCCATGATGCGCGCTAGCTGGAAGCCAAAGGCCAAAGGCCGGCCACACCTGCCGCATGAGCGCGTCCGGGTGAGCGCATGAGCGCGGGCGGATTTTTCGGCGGAAGCCGCGCCGCCCTGCCGGTTGTGCTCGCTTACCTGTCCATCGGCTTTGCCGCCGGCGTGGTGCAGCGCGCGGCCGGCCTGTCGGTGGCCGAGGTCATGCTGTTGTCGCTGCTGCTCTACGCCGGCTCGGCGCAGTTCGTGGTGGCGAGCCTGATCGCATCGGCGGTGTCACCGGCAACGGCCATTGTCACGGTGTTTTTCGTCAATCTGCGCCATTTGCTGCTGGCCTCGGCGTTGGCGCCGCATTGCCGCAATTTTCCGGTGTGGCAGAACGCGCTGATTGGCGCGCAGCTTACCGATGAGACCTTTGTCGTCGCCTGGGGCAGGCTTACCGCCGCAGGCGCCACGCCAACAACGGCCGGGTCGGACGCATTCACGGCGCGCTGGATGTTTGGCCTCAACGTGTCTGCCTACGCCGCCTGGGCGCTGGCGAATCTGGCCGGGGCGCTGTTGGGCGGGCGCGTCGGTGGTACGCACGCGCTTGGCTTTGATTTTGCGCTGGCCGCGATGTTCGGCGCGCTGCTGGTGTTGCAACTGGGCGCGCAGCCGCACGCGGCCCGAACAACCGGCCTTGCCGTCGCCGCGCTGGCGGCGCTGTTTTCGGTCATGGCGGCGCTGGCGCTGCCGGGCAACTGGAATATTCTCATCGCCACCCTTGTCGCCGCCACCGCCGGACTTTTTTTGCAAAAATGGAAATCCGCGAATACGTCCTGCTGATCGCACTCGGCTGTGCCGGCGTGACGCTGCCGCCACGGGTGCTTCCGCTGGTGTTGCTGGCGCGCGTGGCGCTGCCGCCATGGCTGCGCATCTGGTTGTCACAGGTTCCGGTCGCGATCATGGCGGCGCTGCTGGCGCAGGAGCTCGCGATCGGGGGCGGGCGCTTGCTGCCCCTCGCCCATAACGCGGCGCTGCTCGCCATCCTGCCGGTGCTGCTGGTGGCGGCCCTGACACGCAGCCTGATAGGGGCGGTGGCGGCGGGTGTCGCGTCTATGGCTTTATTGCGGGCCTTGGCCATGAGTTGAAGCTGGTCGTGTGCCCCGCGCAGAGACAAGTCATCAAGTTCGACACGCTTAGGCGGAGGCATCGCGGCGCGCACGAATATATTGGCGAGGCCGGCCTGATGGTCAATGATCAGGCCAGGGCGGAATATGGCGAACCAAGGTGAACTAAGGCGAACCCTGGCGCTGTGTGCGGAGCAGGGGTGTGCGGCGATTTTTTGCCGGTTCCCCAATGAGAAAGGCGTCGCCGCTCGCGCGGGGACGCCTTTTTTGCCGGCTTGCTGCTGTTACTTGAGCAGTTTGCTGACCAGCTTGGTCAGTTCGAACATCGAGACCTGTTTCTTGCCACCGAACACGTCTTTGAGCTTATCGTCGGCGTTGATGTTGCGACGGTTCTTCTCGTCCTGGAGCTTGTGCTTCTTGATGTAAGCCCAGACTTTTTTCGTGACTTCGGTCCGCGGCATCGGGGTCGAGCCGATCACTGCAATCAGAGCGCCTGTCGGGTTGACCGGCTTCATGAATGCTGCATTAGGCTTTCTCGCAGTTTTTTTCTTTGCGGGCTTTTTGGCAACCGTTTTCTTTACAACTTTTTTTACAACCGTTTTTTTCGCAACAACTTTTTTCTTCGTGGCCATGAGAATCTCCCTCTAAAAATTAAATCGAACAAGAATCAAGCTAGTGGATTCAAGCAAAATATTCGACTGAGAACCCCCCCCAGTGAAATCGTGCATCAGGAGGATGCTTCACTCTGTGCACCTTGTCAATCGCCCAAAGCGGGTATTTCATAGGGGGCGCAGAGGGAGGAACGACCGGGGAAGGCGATATGCGCGTCAGCGCCCTGCCTCTGGTGAGTCCTTTGGGCAGGCTCTGTTTCATGAGCGAAGCACCGATTCTCCCTCTATAATCTGTCGCAGCCACACGGCAGCCGCAGCTTTGCCGCGCCCGCAGTGGCCCCGGAATGCATGGACGCCACCAAGAAGAACGTCTCGCTGCTCGCCGCCTGCCAGGCGCTGCTGTTCACCAACAACGCCACCGTCATCGCGCTCAATGGCCTCGCCGGATACGCGCTTGCGTCGAACAAGGCCCTCGCCACGCTGCCGGTGACCGGCTGGGTGGTGGGGGCGGCGCTGAGCACCGTGCCCGCGTCGATGCTGATGCGCCGCTTCGGACGCCGCGCCGGTTTCACCGTCGGTGCGCTCACCGGGATACTGGGGGCGCTGATCTGCTCGCTCGCGCTGTGGCTCTCCAGTTTCTGGTTGATGTGCTGCGGCACGATAGTGTTCGGTGTCTATAACGCCTTCGGGCAGTATTACCGCTTTGCCGCCGCCGACGCTTGCAAGGACGATTTCAAGGCGCGGGCGATTTCGCTGGTTCTCGCGGGGGGGCTGGTCGGGGGCATTGTCGGGCCGCAGTTCAGTCAGCGCACGGTCGACCTCTTCACGACGCAATATATGGGTGCCTACCTGTCGCTGATTTTTTTCCTCGTCGTGGTGATCGGGTTGTTGCGCTGGCTGGACATTCCACCGCCGAGCGAGGCAGAACTGGCCGGACCGGTCAGGCCGATGCGCGAGATCGCCGTGCAGCCGGCGTTTTTTGTGGCGGTGACCGCCGCCACCGTCGGTTACGGCGTGATGAACCTGCTGATGGTTTCAACGCCCCTCGCGATGGGGTTTTGCGGGCATCCGTTTGGTGATGCGGCGATGGTCATAGGCTGGCACGTCATCGGCATGTTCGGGCCGTCGTTCTTCACCGGCTCGTTGATCACGCGCTTTGGCGTGTTGAGCGTCATGTTCGTCGGTGCGCTGATCCTTTACGTCTGCGTCGCCATCGCGCTCTCGGGCATCACCGTCGCGCATTTCTGGGTGGCGATGGTGCTGCTGGGCATTGGCTGGAATTTCCTCTACATCGGTGGCACCACGCTGCTCACCGAGAGCTACCGCCCTTCTGAAAAGGCCAAGGTGCAGGGCATCAACGACATGATCATTTTCGTGACCATGGCGACGACCTCGTTTTCCTCCGGCCTGCTGCTCGATCGAAACGGTTGGGACACGATCAATTACCTCGCGCTGCCTTTCATTTCCATCGCTGTCGTAGGCTTGCTGTGGATGATGATCGTGCGTCGCGGGCAAACGATGGCGGCCTGATTTTCCGGCCTTGTTTTGATTATCGGTGTGTTCAAGGAGATGACGGTATGAAACAACTGGACCCGCAGGTGCGGGCTCTGCTTGAGGCGGCGGCGCGCTCGGATGCCCCGCTGCTGCAATCGCTCAGCCCGGTGGCGGCGCGCGAGCAATATCTGCGTTCGCGGGCGCCCGTGCGGCCGCCCACCCCCGATGTCGAGTCGGTGCGCGATCTTCTCATGCCGGGGCCGGGCGGGGCGCTGGCGCTGCGCCTGTATCGCGGGCTTGGAACGGCGTCCGGCGCCGGGCTGCCTGCGGTGGTGTATTTCCACGGCGGCGGCTGGGTCGTTGGCGACCTGTATAGCCATGATGTGGTTTGCCGGCAGCTTGCCAACGCGGCGCACTGTGCCGTGATCGCGGTCGATTACCGCCTGGCGCCCGAGCACAAATTTCCCGCCGCGGTTGATGACAGCATTGCCGCCGTGCGCTGGGTTGCGGCGCAGGCGGGCGAACTGGGCCTGGACCTGGCGCGCATTGCCGTTGCCGGCGACAGCGCCGGCGGCAATCTCGCCGCGGCGGCGGCGCTAAGCTTGCGCGACCAGCCCCAGCCCGGAGATCCGCAACTGATAATGCAACTGCTGGTCTATCCGGTGACCGACCAGGGGCTGGACACGCCCTCGGTCAGCGATTACGCCGAGGGTTACATGCTCACCCGCGCCGACATGGTCTGGTATCGCGAGCAGTATCTGCGCGCTGACACCGACATCGCCGACTGGCGCGCCTCACCCTTGCGTGCCGCCGACCTGTCCGGGCTGCCGCCCGCCTATATCATCACCGCCGGCTTTGACCCGCTGCTGGACATGGGGCGCGCCTACGCGGACCGGCTGCGCGCCGCCGGCGTGGATGTGACCTACGAATGTTTTGAGGGCATGGTGCACGGCTTTCTCACCATGGGGGCCGTGCTCGCCGCGTCACCCCACGCCATTTCTCGCCTGGCGCAGGGTTTGACACGGGAACTGGCGCGAACGGGGGCAGGGGTCAGGCCGCTGCGGCCATAGGCATGGGCAGGATGGGCGAGTCGGCATCGTAACGCTTGCCGGCAAGCAGGCAGAACACCGGTGAGAGATAGCGCTCCGCGGTGACCTTGACGCGCAGGTTGTCCTGCAGCGTGAACTTGCCCGAAAGCATGTCGATCACGCTGACGTCGGCGGCGCGGCCGACCGCAAGAGAGCCGATGCTGTCGGACATGTTTACCAGCTCGGCGGCGTTGCTGGTCACCGTCTTCACCACGTCGTTGAGCGCCACGCCCAGCGTCAGCAGTTCTGTCATGGCGTGTGTCAGGCCGAATGCGGCCACGCCAAAGAAAGGATTGGACTGGCGGTCGGTCTCGCTCATGCGAAAGGCGTTGTCCTCGGGCGGGCGCACGTTCAGGCCGTGCAGGTCGGCGCCAAGGGTGTAGGGGATGATGCCCGCCTCGAGGGCTTTGCGTGCCATTTCGAAGGAAAAATGCGAGCCATGGCCGACGTCAACGCGCACGCCCCGAGCAATCGCCTCCCAGACGATGGGATGGACCTTGCCCTCGGCATTGATGAAGCCGCCCGGATGGCGCGTGAACGGGTGGGCCAGCACGTCGCCGGCCTTGACCAGGGGCACCATCTGGCGCACCAGTTCGTCGGCGTCCATCACCATGTGGTCCTTGGTCGGCCACAGCTGGCCGAGGTGGACGTAGACCGGCAGCTTGGCTTCGCGGCCGATCTGCGCCGAGAGCTTCATCACCTCGACGCCCCAGCGCGACGCGCCGCCGATTTCGGCGTGGGCCTTGACGCCCTTGACGATATCCGGGTTCTCGAGCGCGACGCGCACGGTGTGCTCGACATTGACGCAGGAGGGCTGGTAGAGGTCGGGGTAGAGGTGGCCCTCAAGGCCGCCGGCGAGGTAGGACGAGATGAATGCGACGACGCGGCTCTTGGCCGGTTCGACGATGAACTTGCGGAAACCGGGCAGCGTCATGCAGCTGGGGCCGCCCTGGTCGATGAGCGTGGTCACGCCCGAACGCACGCCGACCAGATCGGGGTTGAGGCCGAAGGTGCCCGTCACGTATTGGTAGACGTGGGCGTGCGTGTCGATGAGCCCGGGCAGCACCAGCTTGTCCTTGACGTCGATCACCGTCGTTCCGGCGCCTGGTGTCGGTGTCAGGCCGGCGGCGAGCGCGGCGATCTTGCCGTCGCGGATGCCCACGTCCAGCAGGGCGTCGATGTTTTGCGCCGGATCAATGACGCGGCCGCCGCGTAGTATGGTGTCGAATTGCTGGCTCATGCTTGTCTCCGTTGCTGGTGGGCAGAAAATCCGGGCGCTGCCGGTGTTTGGTCGATGTTTGGTCGATGTTTGGTCGATGTTTGGTCGATCTTTGGTCATTGTACTAACAATATTGCCGCTTGCTCAATGCCCGGCGCGCAGCGCGCCCGATTTCGGGCGGCTGTCGGCTCGCCGCAGGCGTGCGAGAATGCCACCCTACACCACTCTTTGCAGCGGGCGGCCCCTACCGCCAAGGAACACTTCCCGAACCATGAAGCAAAAAACCGCCCTCCCCCCGCCGCTTGTTCCCAGGCGCTCCGGCAAGCC
>CAMDRY010000199.1 GCA_945906975.1 Bordetella parapertussis
ATCCGGATGCAATGCTAAGCGAGTATTAAGTAAGTCGCGCTGCACCACGGTCTATGGATGCAGCCTTGATGAAGTTGGCGCCCGCTTACAGCATTTAGCCCGCATCCGGCCTGCGCCACCCGGACAGCATTGAGGGTGAACGCAGGCCGATGCTGTCTTTAAGCGTGTTCTTCGCCGGGCTCTGCTCAATCGGCTTTGATGTTTGCTTCGCGAATGACGCGCCCCCAGCGATTGAAGTCATTTCGCATCAGCGTTCCCAGGGCCTCCGGCGACTCAACGGCGACTTCTATGCCTTGGTTGGACAATGCTGTCCGGGTTTCGGGGATATTTAATACCTCGGCGACATCCGCATTGATTTTAGCCACGAGTTCCTTTGGCGAGCCGGCGGGGAGAAATAGCCCCAACCAGGCATCGACCTCGACCCCCGGGAGTGTTTCGGCGATGGTTGGAACATCGGGAAACCTTGCCAGCCTCTTGTTGCCGGCACTGGCTATAAGCCTTATTTTTCCATCTTTTATGTGCGGTAACAGCGACCCGGCCGCGCCGACAAAAACCTGTAGTCGTCCTCCAATCAAATCGGTGATGGATAATGCCGCCCCCTTGTAGGGTATGTGCGTCATGTCGATGCCACCGGCGCGCTTAAGCAATTCGCCACCCAAATGCTGGGGGGATCCGTTTCCAGACGAACCGTAATTGAGTTTGCCGGGATTCGCTTTTGCGTAGTCTATGAGTTCCTGCACGGTACGCACCGGAATCTGGGGGCTGACAACCAGAAGGAAGGGTGTGGTGGCGACCTGCCCCAAGGGCATGAAGTCCTTAAAAACGTCAAAAGGGGCCTTGACCAGATGGGGGCCGATGATCATGACGCTGTTGGGGGCAAGCAGCCAGGTGTAACCGTCCGCCGGGCTTTTGGCGGCAAAATCAGTGCCCACTGTCCCGGTACCGCCGCCCCCTGGCCGGTTTTCGATGGTAACCGCTTGCCCCCAGCGGTCTGAAAGCCGCTGCCCTATCGTTCTTGCCGTGATGTCGATTACGCTGCCCGGGGCAAAGGTCGTGATAATTTTTATGGGCTTTGCCGGGAATGCTTGCGACCAGGCCTGGAAGGGCGCGAGGGTCGCCGCCAGCAATAGCAGGGTAGTCAGGACATGCGCGTTGTGTTTCACGTTTCGGGCTCCTATTCGAGTTTGATGGTGGGGGCTCAATACCCTGCTCCGGATGGCGTGCATGCCATCTGTTTTTTCAGCGGAGGGAGCTTATGCTCAAAAGAATTACGCTAGCGGTTCAGATTGGGGTAAGACCTTATCTGTGTCAATACAATTGTATTTACATCAGAATATTTATTTTTTGCAGATGCTTGTCTGGCTTTTTCCGGGAATAAAGGACAAGGCATTCCACCGGGGTAAGCGGCCTCAGTTCTTTGACAGGTCCAGCGAAGCGCTGGCGAACAACTCTTCTGGCGCCACCTTGCGCGCCGACAGGCCCTGCTCGTGGTGGTAACGGGTAAAGGTCTCGAGCGCGTGGCGGTTGGCTTCCAGGCCGTAGCTCCAGTAGTCCTCGCCCATCAACGCCTGCGCCGCCGCGAATTCAGACACCCCCCAGGGCAGCGATGCATAGAGGTGGCCGATCTGCGCCAGTTCGTCCATCGCCATGTCCTTGGCGCGGATGAAGGCCTTGAACACACTCACCGGCAGCCACGGATGCTGCTCGGCGAGCGCGCGGCGTATGCCGATGACGTGCATGATCGGAAAAATCCGGCTGCGTTGGAAATAGTCTTCCTCGGCTTTGCGAAACGCCGGGAAAAGGCGCGCGACCTTGTCCGCGCCACGGGTGAAGCAGGACGGTGCCTTGGCGCTGAACACCGCGTCCAGTTCCCCCGCCTCGAGCATGCCCGACAGGGTCTTGCCATCGGGGATTTGTTGCAGGTCGATGTCGGCGGGCAACTTGAGCGCCGCGCGTTCCTGGCGGCCGGAAACCTCGACGCCGCCACGGCGCCAGTGCACATCGGCCGGATTGAGGCCGTAGTCATCCTGCAGGATGCCGCGGATCCACACGTTGGCGGTGATCTGGTATTCGGGAATGCCGATGGTCTTGCCGCGCAGGTCCTCAGGTTTGGTGATGCCGCGGTCGGTGCGGACGTAAATGCCCGAGTGGCGGAAGACGCGCGACACGAACGCGGGCACCGCGACGTAATCGGTCTGTGCGCGCGAGGTCATCACCGTGTGGCTGCTCATCGACAATTCGCAGATGTCGAACTCCTGCGAGCGAAAGGCGCGATGGAAAATCTCCTCCGGATGCAGCGCCAGCGGGATGAGGTCGCAGCCCTCGATGGTGACGCGCCGGTCGAAGAGGGCGCGGGTGCGGTCGTAGTCGCAGCAACCGAGGCTGAGCGTGAGTGTGGGGCCGGGCATATTTTTCTCGCTTATGTTTTTGTGCTGTGATGTTGGTGGGGTGTGTTGTTATTTTTTTCCGCTTGCCGCCGATGCTCAGGCCGGCTTTTTTTCCGGCAGCAGCTTGAAGGTGCCGATGGCCTTGGACAGCAGCTTGCCCGTTTCGTCGCGCGCCTCGGCTTCGCAAAACGCCGTGGACTTGCCGGCGTTGAGCACGCGCCCCTCGGCGCTGATGTCGCCAAAGCTGGCGTTGAGAAAGCCCACGCTCATGTCCACTGTCAGCACGCCGCCGGCCACGCCGTAGTGACCACGCACCGCCATGCTCATCACCAGGTCGAGCATGGTCATGATCACGCCGCCGTGGGTCGCGCCCCAGCTGTTGAGCAGGTCGGCCCGTTTGGCGAGGGAGACAATGGCGCGCTCTTTGGAGCGTTCGACGAGGCGGATGCCAAGCTGTTCCACAAAAGGGATGGTGACGCCGAATTCGGGTGTGCTCATATTGTTGGGGAATGGGGAATGGGGAATGGGGAATGGGGAAAGGTGAAAGGGGAAATGAATACGTCAAAAATCGGTGGAGGGGACAAATTTATCTGTTCATCTCAGGCTTGTCGAACGTCAATTGCATTGGGGCAGCGCTAGACTGTTGTGGCGCCGCCATCGACGGCGATGACCTGGCCGGTGATGTGGCGCGAGGCATCGGAGGCGAGCAGGCAGGCGAGGCCCTTGAGGTCTTCGTCATCGCCCAGTCGGCGCAGTGGCGTGCGCTCGATGATGCGCTTGCCGATTTGTTCGAGCGCGGCGCGCGTCATCTTGGACGGGAAGAAGCCCGGCGCGATGGCGTTGACGCTGATGCCATGTTCGCCCCATTCGGCGGCGAGGGCACGGGTGAAATTCACCAGCCCGCCCTTGGTGGTGTTGTAGGCGAGGGTCTCGAGCAGGTCCACCGGATTGCCGCGTATGCCGGCGATGGACGCCATGTTGATGATGCGCCCGTAACGGCGCGGGATCATGCTGCGCTTGCCCACCGCCTGCGTCACCACAAAAGTGCCGGTGAGGTTGAGGTTGATAAGTTTCTCCCACGCATCGAGGGGGTGGTCCTCGGCCGGCGCGCCCCATGTGGCGCCAGCGTTGTTGATCAGGATGTCGATGTGGCCGTAATGCGCCAGCACCCGCTCGACCATGGCGGCGATGGTGTCGTGCTTGGACAGGTCGCAGACCAGCGGCAGCGCTTCGACGCCCTGCTGGTCGAGGTGGTCTTTGGCCTCGTCGAGTTCATCGGACTTGCGCGCGGTGAGCGCGAGTTTCGCTCCCATTTCGCCCAGCGCTTCGGCCAGTTGCAGCCCGAGTCCGCGCGAACCGCCGGTGATGAGGGCGACTTTTCCGGAAAGATCCAACAGTTTTTTTACGCTCATGATGACAGCCCCGAGATTGGTAACAAGCTGGAGAGGCGCGCCAGACGGGCATTTCCAGCCGATATCCGTACAATTTTCACTTTTTTCACTCCTTCACTCCTTCACTCCTTCACACCTTCACGCCTTCACACCTTCACACCTTCACCGAATCAACTCAGGCCACCTCGAACAGCCCGGCCGCGCCCATGCCCCCGCCTATGCACATGGTGGCGACGACGTATTTGACACCGCGGCGCTTGCCCTCGATGAGCGCGTGCCCGACCAGGCGCGCGCCCGACATGCCGTAGGGGTGGCCGACGGCGATGGCGCCGCCGTTGACGTTGAGCCTGTCGTTGTCAATGCCCAGCTTGTCGCGGCAGTAAAGCACCTGCACGGCAAAGGCCTCGTTGAGCTCCCACAGGCCGATGTCATCGACCTTGAGTCCGGCGCGCGCCAATAGTTTGGGCACGGCGAACACCGGGCCTATGCCCATTTCGTCGGGCTCGCACCCGGCGACGGCAAAGCCGCGGAATATACCCAGCGCTGCGAGTCCTTTTTTCTGCGCGAGCTTGGCGTCCATCACGATCGCCGCCGAGGCGCCGTCGGAGAACTGGCTGGCGTTGCCCGCGGCGATGCTGCCCCCGGGCACCGCCGGCCGGATGCCGGCGAGCGCATCGAGCGTGGTGTCGGCGCGTATGCCCTCGTCCTTGGTGGCGGTGACCTCCCTGGTGAACAGGAGGCCGCTTTCCTTGTGGCCCACGCCCATGATGGTGGTGAGCGGCACGATCTCGGCGTCGAAGCGGCCGGCGGCCTGCGCGGCGGCGGCGCGGTTCTGGCTTTGCGCGCCAAAGGCGTCCTGGGCTGCGCGCCCGATCTTGTAGCGTGTGGCGACCGTCTCGGCGGTCTGCAGCATGGGCCAGTAGATTTCCGGTTTTTGCTTTTTCAGCGAGACGTCCTCGAACATGTGCAGGTTCATCTCGTTCTGCACGCAGGAAATCGACTCCACGCCGCCGGCGGCGTAGATAGCGCCTTCGCCGGCGATGATGCGCTGCGCCGCCAGCGCGATGGTCTGCAGGCCCGAGGAACAAAAGCGGTTGATGGTCATGCCCGATACCGTCACCGGGCAGCCGGCGGCGAGCGCAACCTGGCGTGCGATGTTCCAGCCGGTGGCACCCTCGGGATTGGCGCAGCCCATGAGCACATCTTCGACTTCGCCCGCTTCTATGCCGGCGCGTGCGATGGCGGCGCGCACGACATGTCCGCCCAGGGTCGCGCCGTGGGTCATGTTGAAGCTGCCGCGCCAGGACTTGGCGAGGGCGGTGCGGGCGGTGGAAACGATTACGGCGTCGGTCATGGTGTGTTCCCTCTCCCCAGTCCTCCCCCGTCGAGGGGGAGGGGGTGATTTTGTCGCGGATTCGAGACTATGACGATTTGCAACAGGCTCATTTAGTCGTGGTTGAGGCGCCCGGTCGCCGGCCGACAAAATCAACCAGCGCCGAAACGCCATTGTGGCCCGGGCCCTCGTTGACGACGGCGTCGTGCTCGGCCAGGAGCAGCGCTTCGAGCGCGGCGAAGGACGTGCGCATCATATCGAGGGAGTAGAGGTTGTCGGCCTTGCCCGGGCCGCCGGTCTTATAGTCGAGCTGGCGCAGGCCGTAACCCTGGATGATGGCGAGGCCGCCGGGCTTGAGCGCGCGCTGGATGCCGGAAAAAATGCGCGCCCGCTCCGGCGGCGACGCGTACTGTATGAATATCACCGCGACGACATCGTATTGCGCGGCGTCCCAGTCGAAGGCGTTGATGTCCTCGACGCGGTAGTCCACGCTTACCCCGGCCTCGGCCGCCAGCTTTTTCGCCTTTGCGACGCCAACCGGCGAAATGTCGAAGGCCGTGACCTTGAGGCCCTGGCGCGCCAGCCACACGCTGTTGCGGCCTTCGCCGTCGGAAACCGCGAGTGCGCTTGCGCCGGGCTTCGTTGCGAGATAGTCGGCAAGCAGGGACTGCTGCGCGGCTAGAAACACCGCAGGCTCGCGTCCGAAGTGATAGTCGGCCTTGGAAAAACGTGCGTCCCACGTGGCTTGTGCGTCTTGAAAGCCCATATGCATCCCCTTAGTTGAAAGTTTTGCCGGCGGCGGCAAGGCGCGACAGCAAGGCCGCGGGCTGCCAGCATTCGCCGTGGTAGCCCTTGGCGTGTTTTTCCATGGCTGACAGCACCTTCGACAGCCCGACCGTGTCGGCGTAAAACATCGGGCCGCCGCGCCAGAGCGGAAAACCGTAGCCGCTGAGATAGACCATGTCGATGTCAGAGGCGCGCATGGCGATACCCTCTTCGAGGATTTTTGCACCCTCGTTGACGAGTGCGTAGATGCAGCGCGTGATGATTTCGTCGCTGCTGATTTTTCGCGGCGTGATGCCCAGCGCCTTGCGCTGCGCCACGATGAGCGCATCGACGACCGGATCGGGCACCGGTTTGCGGCTGCCCTTTTCGTATTTGTACCAGCCCGAGCCGGTTTTTTGGCCGAAGCGCCCGAGCTCGCAAATGGCGTCGGCAATTTTCGAATAAGCCATGTCGGGGCGCTCGATGTAGCGGCGCTGCCTGATGT
>CAMDRY010000200.1 GCA_945906975.1 Bordetella parapertussis
GCACCTTATCCAAAGGGGGAATAATCGCCAGGCGACCTTCTTTGCAGCCGCAGACAACCTTTTTCACGTTGAATGCCTGGGCGAGGGCGCAAAGAAATAGGCTTGCCGTATTTACGCCTGCGTGCTGATGACCAATCATGTCCAATCGTGGCCGGCCCCTGGGCGGCGAGCGATTCAAGGATGAAATTGAGCGGGCGTTGGCTTGTTCCGTTCAAGCACTGAAGCGAGGACGACCGAAACGTTGAATTGGCTGGGCAGCAGGTTCCGACGATGGAAAAGTGACACTGACCCTATTTACCTCATTGATAGTCCTTAAGATTAACAATGATTACGTCCTCACCATCAAAGGCAAAGGTGATTTTCCTGTCTCTGCTTTCCGGGTGGTGCCCGGGCCTTACTCGAGCCGGATGTTGGCGCGCTTGGCCACGCCGTCCCACTTCTTGATCTCGGACTGGAGGAATGTGGCGAACTCGGCCGGGCCTTGTGCCACAACCGTGGCGCCGAGTCCGGCGAGCTTTTCCTGGATGTCGGGCATGCGCAACACGCGCACGATGTCGGTGTTGATCTTGTTGACGATGGCCGGCGGCGTGCCGCCCGGGGCCATGACGCCGCCCCAGGACGAGGATTCATAAGCTGCGAGCCCCGCCTCCTGCATCGTCGGTACGTCGGGCAGCGACGCCACCCGGGTCTGCGTGGTGACGGCGATGGCGCGCAGCTTGCCCGCCTTGATGTTGGGCAGCGCTGCCACCACCGTGGGCAGCGTCATCGCCACCTGCCCCGACATCGCGTCGGTCATCGCCGGAGCGTCGCCCTTGTAGGGTACGGCGGTGAGCGACACACCGCCCATATTGGCCATCAGTTCGACCGCGAGGTGATTGGCCGAACCGTTGCCGCCGGTGCCGTAATTGAGCTTGCCCGGCGCCGCACGCGCGAGATCAAGCAACTCCTTGAGGTTCTTCGCCGGCAGCGCCGGGTTGACCACCAGCACCTGCGGTACCAGCGTGGTGAAGGTAATGGGCGCGAAGTCTTTGATGGAGTCGTAGGGCAGTTTGGAATATACGGCGGCATTGATGGCATTGGGACCGAGATTGGCCATCAGCAGCGTGCTTCCGTCCGGCGCCTGCTTGGCGACGTATTCGAGTGCGAGAATGCCGTTGGCGCCGGGACGATTGTCGATGACCACAGGCTGGTTCCATAACTCGGACAGTTTCTGGCCGAGCAGGCGCGCCGTCACATCGGAGGCGCCACCGGGCGGATAAGGCACGACGATGCGCACCGGTTTGTTGGGGAAGGCGTCTTGCGCGAGTGTGACGGTGGGTGCGGTGGCGAATGCGCAGAGGATGAGCAGCGCTGTGAGCAGCGCATGGCGTACCTGATTCATCGATTTTCTCCCTTGTGGCTGTATTAGAATGGTTTGTGCCAACACAATCATAACGCGCCGGCCGATTTGGCAATTTTCGGGCAATGAGCGCGATGCAACACAGGGGGGGCGGTGCAGGACGCTGAATTCGATTTTATTGTGGTCGGCGGCGGTTCCGCCGGTTGTGTGCTGGCGGCACGCCTGTGCGAATCGGGTCGCCACAGCGTGTTGCTGCTCGAAGCGGGTGGCGAGGACCGCAGCCCTTGGATCCATATTCCCATCGGTTACGCCAAACTGTTCGGCAATCCACGCTATAACTGGATGTACGCCACGGCGCCCGAGCCGGCGCTCGGAGGGCGCGTACTCGACCAGCCCTGCGGTCGGGTGCTCGGTGGCACCGGCTCGATCAACGGCATGCTTTACGTGCGCGGCCAGCCGGATGACTACGAGAACTGGCGCGCCCTTGGCAACGAGGGCTGGGGCTGGGATGACGTGCTGCCCTGGTTCCGGCGCTCCGAGCACAATACGCGCGGCGCCGATGCCCTGCATGGCGGCGACGGGCCGTTGTGGGTGTCGGACACGCCGCAGACCGACCCGCTGGCCGATGCCTTCATAAACGCCGCCGTCGAGGCCGGCCATCCGCGCAATCCGGACTTCAATGGCGCGATGCAGGAGGGCGCCGGCTACTACCAGTTCAACACCCGCAACGGCCGCCGTGCCAGCACCGCCATCGCCTATCTGCGTCCAGCCAGGCGGCGCGCCAATCTGGCCGTATTCACCGATGTGCTGGTCAGTCGCGTGCTGATCGAACAGGGCAACGCCGTTGGTGTTGAATACCGCCGGTGTGGCGAACAGCGCGGCGTACTGCGCACGGCGCGCGCGCGGCGCGAGGTGGTGGTCGCTGCGGGAACATTCAATTCACCGCAGATTCTGCAACTGTCGGGCATCGGTCCGGCGGCGCAATTGCGGCAACTGGGCCTTGCTGTCGTGTGCGACCGGCCCGGTGTGGGCGAGGGCCTGCACAACCACTATCGCGCCAGCATCGTGCAGCGCTGCAGTCAGCCGGTTACTTACAACGACATCATGCAAAGCCTGCCGCGCCGGGTCTGGATGGGGCTGCAATATGCGCTGATACGCAAGGGGCCGATGGCTGCGGGCACGTATGCCGGCGGATTTTTTCGATCGAGCACCGCTGTGGCGCGCCCCGACATGCAGGTGACATTCTGGAATTACAGCGTGCAGCGGCGCGATGCCGGCGGTGTGGTGCTCCATCCGTTTCCCGGCTACACCGCCAATGCCGTGCTGCTGCGCCCGCAAAGCCGCGGCTGGGTGCGTGCTGTCAGCCCCGATCCGGCGGTTGCGCCACAGATACGCTACAACCACCTTGAAGCCGAATATGACAGAAGCACACTGCTCGATGGCTTGCGCACGCTGCGCGACATCTTGCGCAAGCCTGCGCTGGCGGCTTATGCGGCGGAGGAGATCGCGCCCGGCGCGGCCTGCGAGTCGGATGAGGCGCTGCTGGCCTACGTCATGGAAAAAGGCCATTCGGTCTATCACCCTGTGGGTACCTGTCGTATGGGCCGTGACGCGATGGCGGTGGTTGATGCGCGCCTGAAGGTGCACGGCGTGGGTCGGCTGCGGGTGGCGGATGCTTCGGTGATGCCCGGCATTGTGTCGGGCAATACCAATGCGCCCACGGTGATGATTGCGGAGCGCTGCGCTGATTGGATGTTGGCCGAGGGGTGATGGCTGGAGGTGGCCGACTGGCGCCGAGCTTACGTGTGTGCGTGGGTGCGTGTGTGTGGGCGTGGGCGTGTAGGTGCGTGTGCCAGACAACTACATCCAGTGTCCCGGGCCGATCTGGCGCCAGCCGCTGCCAAAGATCGCGCCCAGCGCCGCAGCGAATAGGCTGATGATGATAATCAGGATGATGACCGCCGGAATCGCCGCGATCGCCCATTTGACCATTAGCACGACCATGGACCAGAACGGAATTTTGATGTCGGTGACAATGACTTCGTGCGTGCCTGAGTTGGATGTGTCGGACATGGTTCGAATCTCTCCGGTGTGGTGTTGATGCTCGTTGAGGTTTAAATCGCAAGGTGGCTGGAAAACCGCGCCAGACGCGGGTTTCCAGCATTTTATTTGGGATAAGCTGTGTGTGCGGCACGGCGGTTCCGAGTCTGTCTTGCCGCTCTTTCACAGTCTAGTGCATTGGCGGTGTCCCAACTTTTCCCGTCCGGACACGGTTGAATAGTGGTGGTTTCGATCCCATATGCCAACATGTTGTAATCGAGCAGCGCACGATGTACCGCCGGGATCCGCTTTATGAAATACAAGGACTACTACGCCATCCTGGGTGTCCCTCGCGACGCCGATGAGGCCGCGATCAAAAAGGCCTATCGCAAGCTCGCGCACAAATACCGTCCCGACGTCTCCAAGGTCCCGGCGGGCGAGGAAAAATTCAAGGCGGCCGCCGAGGCCTATGCCACGCTCAAGGACAAGGACAAACGCACCGCCTATGACCAGCTCGGCCGTTACCAGCCGGGCGAGGATTTTCGTCCGCCGCCTGACCGGTGCGCACCGCTGCGCGCCTGCGTGCGAGCTTCGAACTTGACACCAGTGCGCTCGCACTCGCGCTCGCCTACCTTGAGCGCATCCGCGTGCTCGAGGCCGAGATTGGCGCGTTGCGGGCGCAGTTGCCACAATCAACACCATCACCATAATCGCCGCAGGCTGTGTGAACCGGGTTGCAGCGGCGTCGGGCCGGCATTGCTCTAGAATGCCTGCTCCGGCCCTTGCTGTTGTTTGAGGGCCAGCCCTGGAGTGCGCATGGAGTGGACGGTTCCGTTTGTAAAAGCCCTGGTGCTGGTGCCGCTGACGCTGCTGCCCATCATCAATCCGCTCAGTTCGGCGCCGCTGTTTGTCGCCACCACCGGCGGCGACAAGTCGGTGGCCAGGCGGCTGGCGCGCCAGGTGGCGATCAATAGCTGGCTGGTGGTCGTGGTGTCCATGCTGGTGGGTAATTATGTGCTCGAGTTGTTCGGCATTTCGCTGCCCATCGTGCGCATCGGCGGCGGCTTGCTCGTCGCCGCCACCGCCTGGCGCATGCTCGAGAGCCGCGATGCCGATGGCCTCAAGGCGGTGGCGGCTGAAAAAGCCGGCCATCTGTCGGACGAGGAAATCGTGCGGCGAAGTTTTTTCCCGATCACCTTTCCGCTTACCACCGGGCCGGGCACCATTGCCGCGTCGATCGCGCTCGGGGCGAGCATCCCGCAGTCGCCGTTGTTGTTCATCGCCGGCGCGCTGGTGTCGATGCTCGGCGCGCTGCTGATTGCGCTGGTGCTCTACCTGGTGTTCAGCCGTGCGGGGCAAGTGCTCGGCTGGCTGGGTGAGATCGGCACCATGGTGATGATGCGCCTTACCGCCTTCATCCTGCTTTGCATCGGCATCGAAATCATGTGGACCGGTTGGGCCGAGCTCAACCACCTGAGTCCCTGAAGCGGTCAAACTCCGAGGAGAAAAACGCCATGATCCACGTCGTCGCCGTCATCACCGCCAAGCCCGGTTTGCGCGAATCCATACTCACGCACTTTCGCGCCAACGTGCCCTCGGTGCGCGCCGAAGCCGGGTGTATCGAATACGGACCGGTCGTCGATGCCGATCCGGCGCCGCCATTCCAGACCAAGGCGGGCACGGATAGTTTTCTGGTCATCGAGAAGTGGGCGACCATGGACGCGCTCAAGGCCCACGCCGCCGCGCCGCACATGGCCGCCTATGCCGCCAAGGTCAAGGACATGATCGCCGTTCGCACCGTGCACGTGCTGACAGCGGCCTAAGGCGGATCGCGCGGCGCTCCCGGCGTACCCGGATGGCACAACGCGCCGGCCCAGTAGAGCGGTAGTGTCGTTCAGGGCGGTGGCGGTTTGTCGCGTGGATGCGGATCGAGCACACCGATAGCCCATTGCTCGAGCGGTCCGCCGAAAACCAGGATCAGCAGCACCAGCACAAAGGTCGCCGCCATCGGGATCCAGGCCGCCGCGCCGCAGGCACAGCCGAGGCAGGCGGCCAGCCACACCGAGGCGGCGGTGGTAAGACCGTGCACTTCACTGCCCTCATGGGTGCGCAGGATCACGCCGGCACCGATAAAGCCGATGCCGGTGATGATGCCCTGCATGATGCGGCTGATGGCGTCGGCATGATGCGCTGCGCTGAAGTACTGGCTCCAGCTTGGCACCGCAGTGACCAGCGCCGCGCCAAGCGCCACCAGCGCATGGGTGCGCAGGCCCGCCGGCTTGTGTTTCATTTCGCGGTTAAGCCCGATGAGGCCGCCCACCACGGTAGCGGCCACCAGTCGCAGTACGAGGTCGTTGATTGGGTCCATGCGCGCGTCGCCTCCCAGCTTATGTGGCTGCGCAATGCTGTTGTGACCGGCGGTCTTTGGTGTCGACCCGGGGCAGGCGCCAATATCGGGCAGATTTCAGGTCCGTAGTGCTTTTCGCCATGCTGTTCTCCTGCAGATTTGGCTTTGACCGGGGCGCCTGACCGTTTAAACCAGGGCCGGGGCGACGCTGTTCAATTCTAAACCCATGCGCACCCCTGCTGTTTTGCCTTTGGAAGCGTAAAAAACCATGCAAAACAGGGCTTTTTCTCACCCCCCCCTGCCATTGCGGGGCCGAGAATGAGATAATAGACCGATGAATACACAAGATCCTGATATGGAAAATAATCAAAACGAGCAACCCGTTCAGCCTGAACAGGCGAACTCAGCCAACAACGGCGACCAGTCTGGCAACGAAGGCAACCAAGGTAACCAGGGCAACCAAGGCAACCAGGGTAACCAGGGTAACCAGGGCAACCAAGGTAACCAGGGCAATCAGCCTCGTCAGGCCCAAAACAACAACGGGCCGCGCCAGCGTATGAAGGAGTTGATGGCCATTCCCGAGCGCGAACGCACCGACGCGCAGTGGGACGAACTCAACGAGTTGGAGATCAGCATGGCTTCGGCCAACCG
>CAMDRY010000201.1 GCA_945906975.1 Bordetella parapertussis
ACCAACACCGACACCAACACCGACACCGACACCAACACCGACACCAACACAAAGCCGGCCAGTACGCTGCTATAACTGCAATAACGCTGCAATAACGCTGCAATCAGGACGGGCAGTGTAAACTGTCCTGGATGCCTATTCTACTGCACTCGATAACAGCCGCTCTCTACGGCTTGCTGGCCTTTTATTTCTGGCACACCCGCTGGGGGGCGGGTAACAGGGCGCGTGGCAACGATGCCGGCACGGTGGCGGCCGCAACGCCCGCAAAATGGGAGCGCCCGGCCATTCTCGCGCCCCTGCTGCTGCACGCGCTGCTGCTATACGAGGTCTTGTTCGGCGCACCGGAGTTGCGTTTTGGCTTCGGCCTGGCCCTGTCCATCATTCTGTGGCTCGCCGTGGCAATTTACTGGCTGGAGCGACACTTCCTCAATCTGGAGGGCATGCAGCCGGTGCTGCTGACCGCGGCGGCGGTGTGCTCACTGCTGCCACTCCCCTTCCCCGGACTGGTCAGCCCGGCGTACACGCACACGGTCGAGTTTCGCATTCACCTTTCGCTGGGCATGCTTGCCTACAGCCTGTTCACCATCGCCGCCTTGCAGGCGCTGTTGATGACACTGCTCGAGCGCAGGCTGCGCGGCCACACCGTGGCCGGCCCCCTTGCCTCCCTTTCGCCGCTTCTAACCATGGAATCGGTGCTGTTCAAGCTCATCGCCGTGGGCTTCGTGCTGCTGACACTCACGCTCATCACCGGGGCGGTGTTCTCAGAGTCCATTTTCCAGCAGGCGATGAAGTTCAATCACAAGACGCTGTTTGCGCTGATTTCCTGGCTGATCTTCGCCGCGCTGCTGGCAGGGCGGACGCTTTATGGCTGGCGCGGGCGCAAAGCGCTGCGCTGGACCTTGTCCGGATTCTCAGCGCTCCTGCTCGCCTATGTCGGCAGCCGCTTCGTGCTCGAAGTGGTACTGAGCCGCCCCCTCGGTTGAACCGGCCGGCCCGACCACGCCCATATCTGCAATGAACCCGCGTACACGCCATGGATGACATCCCCTTATCGGCACAGCTAAGCACGCTGGCCGTGCTGCTCGTTTTATCGGGCTTTTTTTCCATGGCCGAGACCAGCATGATGTCGGTCAACCGCTACCGGCTCAAGGCGCTGGTGCGCCTGGGCAACCGCGGCGCGCTGATCGCAGCAGAACTGCTGGCACACACCGACCGCTTGCTCGGTGTGATCCTGCTCGGCAACAACCTCGTCAACGCGGCCTCGGCGGTGCTGGCCGGCGTGATCACGGTGCGGGTTTTCGGCGAAAACGAATTTGCGCTCGGCATCGGCACCCTCGCAGTGACCTTTCTCATTCTTGTTTTTTCCGAGATCACGCCAAAGGTCATCGGTGCGGCGTACGCCGAGCGCATCGCGCTGCCCATCGCCTACGTGCTCAAGCCCCTGCTCAAGGCACTCTATCCGGTTGTGTGGTTCGTCAACCTCTTCGTCGGTGCGCTGCTTTTCTTGAGCAGGCTCAAAACCCGGGCCGGCGACCAGCCGCAACGCATGTCGATGGAAGAATTGCGGTCGGTGGTGCTCGAGTCGGCCAACTTCATGCCGAAAAAGCATCAATCCATACTGGTGAACCTGTTCGACCTGGAACGGATCACCGTGGAGGACGTGATGACGCCGCGCTCGCAGATCGAAACCATCGATCTCGAGGCCCCGATCGAAGACATCGTGCGCCAGCTTGCCACCAGCTATCACACGCGCCTGCTGGTCTATCGGGGCGAACTGGGCAACATCGCCGGAATTCTGCACCTGCGCCGCGTACTGAGACTTGTACAGGCCGACGAACTGGATGCGGAGCGCCTGGCCGGGTTGCTGATCGCGCCCTACTACATACCGGCCAGCACACCCTTGTTTGCCCAACTGCAGTATTTTCAGGAGAACCATCAGCGTTTCGCCCTGGTTGTGGACGAATACGGCGAGCTGCTCGGCTTGGTCACAGTAGAGGACATCATTGAGGAGCTGATCGGCGAATTCACCTCGACCGCGCCGGCGCGCGCCAACCAGCTGGCCTGGGACAAGGACGGTGCCTGTCTGGTCGAGGGCTCCAGCCCGGTGCGCGAACTCAATCGCAAACTTGACCTGGCGCTGCCGATGGACGGACCCAAAACACTCAATGGCCTCGTCCTTGAGCACTTGCAAGATATCCCCGAAGCCGGGGTCAGCCTGAGAATCGCCGGAGTGCGAATGGAAATCGTGCAAACCCTGGATCGCGTGGTCAAGACCGTGAGGCTATTTCGCCCTGCGGTTGCAGACCAGCAATAAGCGCAAAAACAGCCGCGTAACACACGGATTTTTTAACATTTCAGGTGTGAATATCAATTAGTCTCAGCGACTTACACCATTAACCTTATCCTTTACAAAAGGCTCTGGAAAAGGCATTATCTTCGCAATCGGCTTTGAATCAAGGATTTACCCGCAGCACCACCGCGTCAAACCCGATACCTTTCCCGCTGCGCCACACCCGGCGCCACGAGCGATTTGCCAAGTCAGGGGTCAGCGATCGGTACTTTCAAGACAGCACGCCTCATATCCGTCGGAGCGGATACGCAATGAGCGCTGCGGCCACACCACAACTGACGGCGCTGCCGGGTCTTGCCCGCGCCCTGGTACAGCACGGCCGCATCCGCGTGTCCGATGCCGAGAGTCTGGTCGCGCAGGCCAGGGCAGGCGGCACCGGCTTTATTGAGCAGTTGCTGGCGGGGAAAAAATTCACCGCCCTCGAAGTCGCCGAGTTTGCCTCGACCACGTTCGGCTTGCCCTTGTTCGACCTCGACGCGGCCGATCCGCAGGGCCTGGCCAGCGGATTGATCGACCGAAAACTGATGCAGTCACGCCGCGTTGTGCCTCTGCACAAGCGCGGCGGACGACTTGCCATCGCCATCGCCGACCCATCAGACACACAGGCGCTGAACGATGTGAAGTTCCAGTCAAGCCTCGTGATCGATCCGGTGGTCGTGGAAGATGACAAGCTACGTGCAGCCATAAAAAAAATCCTCGAGAGTTCGGATACCTCGCTAAAACAGCTCGTCGACGAGGACCTCGACCTGGCATTCGCCGCCGGGGACAACACCCAGCCCGACGAAGAACATGCCACCGCGCCCAGCGAAACGGATGACGTTCCCGTGGTGAGGTTTATCCAAAAAATGCTCGTCGATGCGATCGCGGATGGCGCGTCCGACATTCACTTCGAACCTTACGAAAAATACTACCGCGTGCGCTTTCGCGTCGACGGGGAACTGCGTGAAATGGCCCAGCCGCCGCTGCTGCTAAAGGAAAAAATCGCCTCGCGCATCAAGGTGATTTCCAGGCTGGACATTTCGGAAAAACGCGCACCCCAGGACGGCCGGCTCAAGCTCGTCCTTTCAAAAACGCGCACCATCGATTTTCGCGTCAGCACTCTGCCGACTCTTTACGGCGAAAAAATAGTCCTGCGCATACTTGACCCCTCGTCTGTAACGCTTGGCGTGGACGCGCTTGGCTACGATACGCAGCAAAAGCAGCACCTGATGGACGCCTTGCATCGGCCCTACGGCATGATCCTCGTGACAGGTCCCACCGGCAGCGGCAAAACGGTGTCGCTCTACACCTGCCTGAACGTGCTCAACAAACCGGGCATCAACATCTCGGCGGCCGAAGACCCGTCGGAGATCACGCTGCCCGGCGTCAACCAGGTCAACATCAATGAACGCGCCGGGCTGAGCTTCGCCTCCGCACTCAAGGCCTTCATGCGCCAGGACCCGGACATCATCATGGTGGGCGAAATTCGCGATATCGAGACCGCGGAAATGGCCGTCAAGGCGGCGCAGACCGGCCACCTTGTGCTGTCGACGCTGCACACCAACGATGCGCCCACTACGCTCACGCGCCTGATGAGCATGGGCATCGCACCGTTCAACATAGCCACCAGCGTCACCCTCATCAGCGCGCAACGCCTTGCGCGGCGCCTGTGCGGATGCAAGGCTCCGACCGACATACCGCGCGAGGCGCTGCTCCAGGCCGGATTCAAAGCGGCGGAACTGGACGGCTCCTGGCTGCCGCAAAGTCCGCAAGGTTGCGAGCATTGCAAGGGCAGCGGCTACAAGGGGCGGGTCGGCATTTACCAGGTAATGCCCGTTACCGACCAAATCAGCCGTATCATAATGCGCGGGGGCAACGCGATCGACATCGCCGACCAGGCCGAGCACGAAGGCATAGCAGACCTGCGCCGCTCCGGCCTGAACAAAGTCCGGCAGGGCCTGACCTCCCTAGAGGAGGTCATGGCGGTGACGAACGAACGAAATGCGCCGGTTGGCGATTAAGCTGCGGGTGAATTAAAGCGGTCCGAGGGGGAGCAATGGCGACAACAAAGAAGCGCGACGCGATCAAGGAATTCAACTTTACCTGGGAAGGTAAGGACAAGACCGGAAAACAGGTCAAGGGCGAGATGCGCGCCCAGGGCGAAGCCTTGGTCAACGCCACGCTGCGCCGCCAGGGCGTCCTGGTGTCCAAGATACAAAAACAGCGCGCCGGCTCCGGCGGCAGCGTCAGCACCAAGGACATCACACTATTCACGCGCCAGCTGGCGACGATGATGAAGGCGGGCGTGCCGCTGCTGCAGTCCTTTGACATCGTCGGCAAAGGCCACTCCAACCCCGCGGTCGCGCGCCTACTGATGTCGATAAAGACCGAGGTGGAAACCGGCTCCTCGCTCACCAACGCCTTCAAGAAATATCCGCTGTATTTCGATGCGCTGTTTTGCAACCTCGTGGGCGCCGGCGAACAGGCCGGTATTCTGGAGAGCCTGCTAGACCGGCTCGCGACCTACAAGGAAAAGACCGAGGCGATCAAGTCAAAGATCAAGGCCGCGCTGTTTTATCCGGTCGCGATTATCGTCGTCGCCTTCATCATCACCGCCGTCATCATGATTTTCGTACTTCCCGCCTTCAAGCAGGTGTTCACCAGCTTCGGCGCAGACCTGCCCACACCGACCCTGATCGTCATGGGAATTTCGGACAACTTCGTCAAATACTGGTATTTGATTTTCGGCGGCGTCGGCGGCGGCACGTACTTCTTCCTCGAGTCATGGAAGCGCTCACTTGCGGTGCAGATTTTCATGGACAAGCTGATGCTAAAAGCCCCGGTGTTCGGCCACCTGGTGCGCATTTCCACCATCGCACGCTGGACCAGGACGCTCTCGACCATGTTTGCCGCCGGCGTGCCTCTGGTTGAAGCTCTCGAATCGGTGGGAGGCGCCTCCGGGAACTACGTGTACCAGGCCGCCACCAAGATCATCCAGCAGGAGGTGAGCACCGGCACGGCCCTCACCGTGGCAATGCAGAACTCCAACCTCTTTCCCAACATGGTGATCCAGATGGTGTCGATCGGCGAGGAGTCCGGCGCGCTAGACGGCATGCTGTCCAAGGTGGCCGACTTCTTTGAAGCGGAGGTGGACGATGCCGTCGCATCGCTCTCGTCGCTGATGGAGCCGGTGATCATGGTCGTATTGGGCGGGCTCATTGGCGGCATGGTCGTCGCCATGTACCTGCCGATCTTCAAACTCGGCCAGGCCGTATAAGCCCTCACGCCACAACCCGCGGGGTTACGGGCAGACCCTGTAACCTCTTTTGCTTGCCCGAAAAATGATGACCGAACTAGCACAACCCGCCGTGTTTGCCGCGCTCTGCCTGGTGACAGGCCTGTGCGTCGGATCCTTTCTCAATGTCGTTATCCACCGCCTGCCGCGCATGATGGAACGGGAGTGGCAGGAGCAGTGCGCCGAGCTGCGCGGGGAGGAACCGGCGGCGCATGAGAGCGCACAGGGCGGCTACAACCTGCTGCGACCGCGTTCGCACTGCCCAAAGTGCAAGCACAGCATCAGCGCGCTGGAAAATGTTCCGGTGCTCTCCTGGATCGTGCTGCGGGGGCGCTGCTCCGAGTGCAAAACCCGCATCAGTCCACGCTACCCCCTGGTCGAGATACTGACCGGCGCGGCCAGCGCCGGTGCCGCACTGCATTTTGGCTTCACCCCTGCCGCTGCCGCGGCGATGCTCTTCCTCTGGTGCATGATCGCCGCCACCTTCATCGATTTTGACACACAGCTTCTGCCCGACTCCATTACGCTGCCGCTGTTATGGGCGGGCCTGCTGTTCAATCTCGGCGGAGGCTTCGTTGACATCAAGACGGCCGTCATCGGTGCGGTTGCGGGATATCTTTCGCTTTGGAGCGTCTATTGGATGTTCAAGCTGGTCACCGGCAAAGAGGGCATGGGTTATGGTGATTTCAAGCTGTTGGCGGCGATTGGCGCCTGGCTCGGCTGGACTATGCTGCC
>CAMDRY010000202.1 GCA_945906975.1 Bordetella parapertussis
GCACAGCAGCGTGGCGCGGACCATATCGCAGATCACGCTGCGCGTCATGGCTCCTGCCACTGGCCCCAGCCATACTGCAACAGCAGCAACACGACCATGGCCCAAAGGAATTTGCGCAACCAGGCCATGTAGGCGCTCGCATCAAGGCGGCTGCGCACGCGCTGGCCCATGTACAGCGTGACCACCGCCATCAGCGCCCATGGCACCGTGGACAGCCAGAAGCCAAAGCCGATGCCGCCCGAGACGGACCAAGTGATGATTTGCGTCGCCTTGCCGCCAATGAAACTGAAGTTGAGCAGTTGCACCAGCGCCGAGGGCGCGAGGCCTAGCATGATGAAATACATCAGCAGCGGCGGACCAGAGACGTTGGCCGTGGCCTCGAACAGCCCTGCGACAAGCCCTGTGACCACACCCCAGAAGCGCGGATTTTCTTTCACGCTGCGGTATTCGCGCTTCCCCAGCCGTTCAAGATTGAGAAAAGCCAGCAGGCAAACCGCCAGCAACAGAACGAAATGCGCCGGGTTGGCGCCGATCAGCATGCGCGTGCCGAGATAGGAGCCGATCACCAGCATGATGGGCATGAACCAGAAACGCCCCACGCTCTCGCGCAACATGCCGCCGCGAAACGCGCTGATCAGCGTCATCACCATGGTCGGCACCAGCGACACCAAGATGGTGGTCTTGAAGTCCAGCACCAGCGTAAGCATGGGCGTGGCGACCAGCGGAAAACCAAAGCCGATGGCGCCGTGCGCAAACCCGGCCAGCAGCATCACGGCGGCCACCCACGCAATGCCCCACCAAGGCAGTGCGAGAACGCTATCCATTGGGCTTTGCCGATGCGCCGGCGTTCAGTGCCTGTTGCAACACTTCGGCAATATGCAGCGGTCTGCGCCCAAGGCCCTGTCCAACCTGCTCGCGGCAGGAAAAACCGTTGGCGACGATCATGGTGTCCTCGCCGGCCTTGCGCACTTCCTTGAACAAGCCCTGCTCCGCCGCTTTGATCGATAGCTCGTAATGATCCGGATTAAAACCGAAGGAGCCGGCCATGCCGCAGCAGCCGGTGTCGGGCGCGGCGACATCGAGGCCCATTTTTTTCAGCAACGCGCCCTCTGCCCCCATGCCCATCACCGCTTTCTGGTGGCAGTGACCGTGCAGCAAGGCCTTGCCCCTGAGCGGCGGTGGCGCGTAAGCGATTTTTTCGAGGTACTCGGCCAGCATAAAGGTGTTGGCGGCGAGTTTTTTTGCGCGCGGGTCATCGGGAAACAACTTCAGTAACTCGTCGCGGAACACAGCAAGGCACGAGGGCTCAAGACCGACGAGCGGCACGCCGGCCTCGATTTGCGGCGCGAGCGCGTCGAGGATCTGCGCCAGTTGCGCCTTCGCCTTGTCGAGAAAGCCAAAGTCGTAGAGCGGGCGCCCGCAGCACAAGCCCGCCTGCGGCAGCGTCACCGCACAGCCGGCGGCCTCGAGCACATCGAGCGCCGCCACGCCGATTTGCGGGTGCATCGTGTTGGTAAAGGTGTCGGCCCACAGCATCACCGGCCTGCCACCCTGCTTGAGGGCGCGTGAGGCGATTTCGCTGCGAAAGGATTTGCCGGCGAATTTGGGCAGGCTGCGTTGCTGCGCCACGCCGGCGATCCACTTTGACAGCGCAGCAAGGCCCGGTGTCTGCGTGAAAAAATTCGTCAGCCTTGGCAAGAGCCCCGCCAGCGGCGCCCACTGTCCGATCATGCCCATGGAGTAGGCCTGCCGCGGCCGCGCCCGCCTCTCATGGTAGTGCGACAGGAACTCGGCCTTGTACGAGGCCATGTCGGTGTGCGTGGGGCAGTCGCTCTTGCAGCCCTTGCAGGCGAGGCACAGGTCGAGGGCCTCGCGCACTTCCTCGCTTTGCCACTGGTCGGTGATGACTTCGCCGCGGAGCATTTCGGCCAGCAGGCGGGAACGGCCGCGTGTCGAGTAACGCTCCTCGCCGGTGACACGGTAGCTTGGGCACATGGTGCCCCCTTCGGCGGCGCGGCACTTGCCCATGCCGACGCAGCGCTCGACCGCGCGCGTGAAGCCGTTGCCCTCGCGCGACAGAAAGCTCATGCGTGTCGTCAGCGTGACCGGTTTGTAGTCAGGCCCCTGGCGCAGGTTCTCGTCAACGCGCTGGACTTTTCCACCAACCGGATCGACGACCTTGCCCGGATTCATTTTTCCCCGCGGGTCCCAGATTGCCTTGAACTCGCGCAACGCCTGCATCAACTCGGCCCCGTACATCACCGGCAGGAATTCGGCCTTGGCCTGGCCGTCGCCATGCTCGCCCGAGAGCGAGCCGCCGTACTTCACCACCAGTTCGGCGGCGGCCTGCAAAAAACCGCGCCATATTTTTACGCCATCGAGGCTGCGCAAATCAAAATTGATGCGGGCATGAATGCAGCCGTCGCCAAAATGGCCGTACAACGAGGTGGTGTAGCCGGTACGATCGACCAGCGCCTGGAAGTCGCGCAGATAGTCGCCAAGGCGAAGCGGATCGACCGCGGCGTCCTCCCAGCCGCAAACCGGATCCGGATGCGCACCGTCTATGGCCAATGCCGTTGCCGACGCGCCGGTCTCACGTATGGTCCAGATGCGGTTCATCATATCCTTGCCGGCAATGAGCCAGCTCGACACCGCGTCGTTGCCCTTGTAATGATCGACAAGCGCCTGCGCCTGGCGTGTCGCGTCCCCGGCGCTGTCACCGCCGAACTCGACCATGATCCAGGCGTCGCCCCTGGGCAGCATGGCGATGTCATCGAGCTTGAGTCCACGGGCCTTGAGCCCGCCTATGACGCCAAGATCCAGGCCCTCGGTGGCGATGGGGCCGAAGGGCAAAATCTCGGGAACGGCGTCACCGGCGACATAGATGTCACGGTAGCCCAGCACCAGGATGACGCGGTGCTGCGGGCTTTTTACCAGGCGCGTTTTCGCCTGCAGCGTGAAGGCACAGGTGCCTTCGGTGCCCACCAGCGCGCGCGCAATATTGAAACCGTTTTCGGGCAGCAGCTGATCGAGGCCGTAGCCGGACACGCGGCGTTTTATTTTGGGAAAGCGCGCACGGATCAGGTCGCCGTACTTGTCGGCCAATGCCTTGAGTTTGGTGTAGATCTCGGCCTGCCTGCCGCCGGCGGCGATGATACGCCCGAACTCGGCGTCGTCCGTGGGACCGACCCAAAAGCGCGCGCCATCGTAGGTCAGCACCTCGAGGGCTTCGATGTTCTCCGCCGTCTTGCCGGCCATGACCGAATGCGCGCCGCAGGAATTGTTGCCTATCATTCCGCCAAGGGTGCAGCGGCTGTGCGTGGCCGGGTCCGGGCCGAAGGTGAGCTCGTGCTCCTCCGCGGCATCACGCAGGCTGTCGCAGACCGTGCCCGGCTCGACCAGTGCGGTGCGCGCCGCGGCATCAACCGCGAGCACATGATTGAGGTACTTGGAACAGTCGATGATCACCGCGACGTTGACGCTCTGGCCGTTTTGCGAGGTACCACCGCCGCGGGCGAGTATGGGCACATCGTGCCTGCGGCAAATGGCCATGGCCGCCTCGATGTCGGACACCGAACGCGGCAACACCACGCCTATTGGCACCTGACGGTAGTTGGAGGCATCGGCCGAATACACCGCGCGCATGGCGCGGTCAAAGCGCACCTCGCCTGTTATGGCGGCGCGCAGTTCGGCGGCAAGGCTTTCAGCGGATACGGGCGGATCTGAGAGGACGGCGGACACGGCTTGGGACGGGAAGTGAAGCGAGCCCGAAGTGTATCAAATCACCTGCTGCTATCATGCCCGCAAGGGGGAATCCATGTCCTGTTGCCATAACTATTACCTCACCACCGAAGGCAGAGAGTCGGTCTTCTCTGTCGACGTTGCCAGCATCAGCTTCGGCCACGGCGTGCTAAAGGAGGCCGGCGAGCACGCCAGGGCCCTGGGCATGACGCGCGTCGCCTTGTTCACCGACAAGACGCTCCGCGGCCTGTCCTGCGTGACCGAGGTGCGCGATGCACTCCAGACGGCGGGCATGGACGTGGTGATCTACGACGAGGTCAAGGTCGAACCAACGGACCAGAGTTTTCTCGCCGCGGCCAGATTCGCCAGCGAAGGCCGCTTCGACGGCTATGTCTCGGTGGGCGGGGGCTCGGTCATCGACACCTGCAAGGCGGCCAATCTTTACGCCACCTATCCGGCCGAATTTCTCGATTACGTCAACGCGCCCATAGGCGCGGGCAAGCCGGTGCCCGGCGCCCTCAAGCCGCACATCGCCTGCCCCACCACCTGCGGCACCGGCTCCGAATGCACCGGCATCAGCATTTTTGATTTGCTGTCGATGCAGGTGAAAACCGGCATCGCCTCCAAACACCTCAAACCCTCGCTGGCGCTGATCGACCCGTCCAGCACCTACTCACTGCCCAAGAACGTTGTCGCCGCCAGCGGCTTTGATGTGTTGTCGCACGCGCTCGAGTCCTACACCGCCAAGCCCTATACAAAGCGCGCCGCGCCGGGCAAGCCCGCGCTGCGACCGATGAGCCAGGGTGCCAACCCATGGAGCGACCTTGGCTGTGAAGCGGCACTCAAGTTGCTGGGGCAATACCTGGAACGTGCCGTCAACGACGCCGCAGACCACGAGGCGCGCGACCAGATGATGTACGCCGCCACCCTCGCCGGCATCGCCTTCGGCAATTCGGGCGTGCACGTGCCCCACGGCATGGCTTATTCGGTGGCCGGACTGGTGCACGACTTCAGGCCCGAGGGCTATCCGCAGCACGAGCCGATGGTGCCGCACGGCATGAGCGTGATCGTTAACGCGCCCGCGGTGTTCCGCTTCACCGCCTGCGCCTGCCCGGAGCGTCACATCCACGGCGCGGCCTGCCTCGGTGCCGATGTACGCGACGCCGCGCCCGAGGACGCCGGCGAGATCACGGCCAAACAACTGATCAAGATGATGCGCGCCACCGGCATCCCCAATGGCGTCGGCGGCGTGGGCTATGGCGAGTCCGATGTGGCCGCGCTAACCAAGGGCGCCTGGGCGCAGCAGCGGCTCATGACCAACGCGCCGCGTGACATTAGCGAGGCCGACGTATCTGCGCTTTACCGCGGCGCAATGCGCTACTGGTGATGGCCCGAAGGGCCCGCCAGTCGCGGCTTTCCAGTCGCTATGCGCGAAGATAAGCCTGCGGCGGCAACACCGTTCGAAACGCCCGCAGCGATCACCATGCCCCGCCACACACGCCACTTGCGCTAAGCTTGCTCGCATGAACTCCCAATACGACGTCATCATCATCGGCGGTGCGGCAACGGGCTCGAGCATCGCCTACTTCCTGAAAATCCTCTCCCCCGCTTGCACGGTGGCGGTCATCGAGCCCGACCCGACTTACGAGTTCGCCTCGACGCCAAGGGCCTCGGGCGGCGCAAGGCGGCAGTTCTCCTGTCCGGAGAATATTGCCATGTCCAATTTCAGCATTCCCTTTATCAAGAACTTCGCCGAACATATGGCGGTCAACGGCGAACCGGCGCACGTCGACTGGCACGAGGGCGGCTATTTGTTCATCGTGCCAAAGCACGCCCAAGGCATGCTGCGCGAGAACTACGAGCTTCAGCTCGCCGCAGGCGTGCGGGCCGACTGGCTCGATCAGGCCGGCCTGAAGTCGCGCTTCCCGTCCATGACCGTCGACGACCTTGCCGCGGGCGTGCATACGCCTGAGGACGGCTGGTGCGACCCCAACGGCTTGCTGCAGGGTTTCCGGCGCAAGGCGCGCTCGCTCGGCGTGGAATACATCCAGGACAAGGTCACCGGAATCGGCTCTGACGCCACGGCAGTGCGCACCGTGCGCCTTGCCTCGGGCACGAGCCTGGCGGCCGGCAGTTTTGTCAACGCCGCCGGCGCATGGGCGAAGCCAATCTGCGCCATGCTCGGCATGCCCTTGCCCATCGAGCCGCTGCGCCGCTTTGAGCATTTTTTTGAAACGCCGAACAAGATCGAGCCCCTGCCCTACGTCAAAGATCTGCAACGCCTCGCCTTTCGCCCCGAGGGTCGCGGTTATTCGGGCGGCCTGGTCAATTCCGACCAGACGCGCGGCTACAACTTCGAGGTCGACCACGGATATTTCGACAACATTGTGTGGCCGGCGCTGGCCCACCGCTTTACCGCATTCGAGGCCTGTCGCTGCCTGCGCACCTGGTCAGGCCTGTACGAGCAGAACGAACTCGACGGCAACCCGGTCATCGGCGCAGGCGTGCTGCCCAATTTTTTCGTCGCTGCCGGCTTTTCCGGGCACGGCATGATGCACGCGCCGGCCGCCGGTCGGGCCGTTGCTGAACTCATCGCGCACGGGCGCTTTGAAACACT